>NZ_WJYH01000064.1:0-21161 GCF_009668065.1 Acinetobacter sp. RIT698 | reverse complement strand
TAGACAAACCTAAATATAACGAGAAATAAAAAAGAAATAAAAAGGAAAGATGCATAAGTTTTTATATTAACAATAGGATGATTGAGGTGGAAAAGCTAAACTGAAAATGACATTTTAAAATATAAACAACAACAAAATATACGAATTTTAAGGCAGTAAGATCATCGAAAAATACAGATTCTTCCCTAAAGTCATGTTCAAACCTTTATAAAAAAGTGAAGTTTAATTATAAATATTTATTATTTTTCAATATTTTGATGGATTTTGTTGAAGGTTGAAAAGCAGATCTACTAACATTGTTATTGTAAATAAAATTGTAATTGATTATTATTCTCATTTGTTGATTGTGTGTGTATATTTGTAATCCATATTTTTACTTCTGATTTGAAGATACTGGATGACCTGAAATATACACATTTAATGATGATTAATATCATTTAATAAGATTTCTCCCTCATCAATTTAAACCCTGTTGAGCTATATGAATAGGGGTAGGATGAGGGTAATCGATATAACAAGTATCGAATTTAAATATTGATTTTTTAAATAGCAAAATGGAAAGAATTTTTTAATTCAACAAATATTCACCTCCAAGGAAACGAACATGAAAAAATTGGCGCTATGGATGACCAGTTTAACTGCAATGGCAACTGCTGGATCAGCGATTGCTGCTACAGTCGATCAATCCAATGCTTATCAACAGGCATATGCATTGTATGTGCTTTACCATCCTAATAATAAAGAGCAGAACAGTAGCACTTTAATTAAGCAATATACTCAGGACTATGCCGAATTGTTTAAGGCGAATAAAAAAGTCAATCAAGTGCAGTTTGTTCAATACGAGCAAGCACGTTTAGAGCCATTACTTAAACAGCGCCGTGAAATGTCAGAAAAACAGGCGCATGTACGTTATGGCATTCTCGATAATAATAAAGACCAGAAACTGACTTTAAAGGAATTTCAGGAGACAGGTTTAAAAACCTTTAATGAGTTTGATAAAAACTTGGATGGTTTAGTAAATGCAGAAGATGCCAAATTAGCGGGCAATAGTAATGCAACGCATGATGGATTCCGCGTGAAACTACCAATTTCGATGCCGATGCCAAGTAACATCAACGAATTTATTAGCCAATATGGTCAAGGGAAAAACTATGTAACGCTTGGAGATTATCTAACAACGCGTGACAAACAATATTTTGCAACCGATGTGAATGGTGATCATATTGTCACTGAGAAGGAATATGTGGATGAGTTTATGCAACGTTTTGATGCCAATATCGCAACAGGTAAATTCAAAATGCAGGAAACGGCAGCACAACAATTTCAATTGATTGGCAAAGGTAAAACAACAATTCAAGCCAGTGATATTCAAAAATTTGCTAAAAATATGGATCAAGCGATCAGTCAATAAATTATAGTCAATACGTAATAAACAGTGTCTCGGTCATCTTGAGGATGATCGAGAAATTTTTTATTTAAAAGCGATAAACTTTTGATAAAATTATAATAATTTTGAATTAAATTTTGTTTAAGATTTACCATATATCCCATTAGAGTATGTTGCGTAGTCTTATAAATGAGTTGGATAAATTAAAAAATTCAATTAAAAGGGCAAACTGAGCTCTCATTTTCTTTATTTTTTTGCTAAGATATTGCTAATAATTCTCATTCTCTTTAAACATGTCTGATCCTATTAGCACGCTATATCGTCATCACCATTCTTGGTTATATCAATGGTTAAAACGTCGCCTCAACCATAGTGAAGATGCCGCTGATTTAGCCCATGATACTTTTCTGCGTATCTTAAAGCGTAAAGATGAATTGTATTTTGATCAGCCGCGTGCAATTTTGACCACTGTTGCCAAGGGAATTTTGATTAATTGGTATCAACGTAAATCGATTGAAAAAGCCTATTTAGAGGCGCTTTCAAGCAGACCTGAATATGATGAAATTACACCTGAGCAAAAAATATCGGCAATTGAATCTTTATGTTTGATTAATCAATTACTCAATCAATTGCCTGAGCGCCAGCAACAGGTCTTTATTTGGTCACAATTAGAAGGGCTGACTCAACAGGAAATTGCAACACGCTTAAATATTTCTACCCGAACCGTGATGCGTGATCTGGTTTCAGTACTGAGTCAATGTTTAGCTGTTATGGATTAATGCCTGCATGTTGCATGATCAAATTTATCAAGAAACAGCGCAATGGATCATTAAAATCCAACACGCACCATTGAATGAAACTGAACAGCTTGAATTTGAACAATGGAAACAGCAAAGTTCCCAACACCAAGCTGCATGGTCTAAAGCCGAACGCTTATTGTATAGCCTTGAGGAATTTCCCGAAGATGGGCAGCAGCTGATTCAGCAAGGCAAGAAAAATGCCCAATTTAATTTAAACAAACAACTGGTGATTGCCTGTTTACTGTGTTTTGGCAGTGTCATGCTATGGAACTCGGATTATCGCTATATATGGTTATCGGATTATCGTACTGCGGTGGGTCAGCAGAAACAGGTTGAGCTGGAAGATGGAACACAACTTCAATTAAATACCCATACGGCTTTGGACGTGCGTTATACAGCGCAACAACGTATTGTAAAATTACATTATGGCGAAATACAAATACGTACGGCCAAAGAAAAAAATCATGCTTATCGCCCATTCTTGGTCGAAACTGAATCGGCAAATCTGCAAGCGCTTGGCACTGTATTTAATGTTCAGTATTTCAACAACAGTGAAAAGCAAACCTGTCTAGGCGTCATAGAAAGCGCAGTGAAAGTCAGTTTGAACCAGTCCAAACACACTAAAATTGTCCATGCTGGTGAGCAGCTCTGCTTTGATGATCGCAATTTTAAAGCATTACAAAGTTTAGATCCGAATATATTGGCATGGAAAAACCATATGGTCATGGCTTTTGAAATGCCGTTGGAAAAATTGCTTCAAGAGATTGGGCGCTATCAACACCAATATATAGATATTGCCCCTCAATTGAAGTCGTTAAAAGTTTCAGGTTCATATCCAGTCAATGACTTTGGCACCTTACAAACAGCATTGCAATTCAGCTATCCAATCAAAGTAGAACGTTATTTCGGGGATCGTGTGTTGAGCATTCAGCCTAAAGCTGAAAATCAGAAAAGTAAAAATAATTAAGAAATGATGTCAGTTTTTACAGACAAGGCGGGTAATACAGTTAAACCAAACAAACTGGAGAAAATTGATGAGCACGTCATTCACACTCAACCGCCTTGCATCTCGTTTAAAAACAGAGACAGCCAGTCAACATGAATATATGCATCAATTAATGGAAAAAGCCCAAGTATTTAAAGACGTCGCACATTATGCAAAATTTACTTTGTCGCAGTATTATTTTCAAAAAAATGTCGAATATTTATTTCAACATCCCAAGGTTGCAGACTTGATTTCTGATTTAGATATTCGTGGGCGTTCGCAAGCAGCTTACTTAGATCTACAAGACCTTCAGATTGAACCAGAGTCGTTGGCCTTGGTTACTGAAAAGATCGGCTTTCCTGAAGCGCTGGGTTGGATCTATGTATCAGAAGGTTCTACGCTGGGTGCAGCATTCTTATTTAAACAAGCCCAGCAAAGTTTGGGGTTTTCTGCTGATTTTGCTGCGAGAAATTTGGCTGCTTATCCAGAAGGGCGGGCCAAAGTCTGGAAACACTTTATTGAGGAACTTGATCAGGCTGACTTTACTCAAGATGAGCAAGATCGTGTCATTTACGCTGCTCAACAAGCCTTTGATTATTTTGGCGCATTATTAAAAGACATTCATTCAACATGAAGAAAGTGTCTTCTGTCAGCAATCACACACAAGGCAAAGACTTAACGCTGTTAGCGTCTTTGCCGGTAACGCCATCCGCAAATTTACATTCATCCTCAGTGGTGCGTGTGATCTGCATCATCTTGGCAATTTTGTGTCTTGTTCTCGCTGTGGTGGGCATTGTATTGCCAGGGATCCCAACTTTTGATTTTCTCTTTTTGGCAACAATTTTTGCCTCAAAAGGTTCAGCACGCTTGCATCGTTGGTTACATCAAAATCGTTATATGGCAATGTTGCTCGCACAGTATCGTGGTGGTTTTAAACAGATTTCGCGTTCACGTAAATGGATGATGACATTGAGTATTTTATTCGGTATGACAATATTAATGGTGTCTTCACTGCATCTGTACTTAAAACTTAGCCTGTTGGTCATTTTGCTGATTGGGTTGATCTGGATTTGGACCAGACCAGAAAAAATATAAATTTTCATGTCATGTTTTAACAATTCACTGGGTAATGATTATTGAAAATGAAAATCATTCACAAGTGTGGGCGTTCCTATGAAGTTTAAAAAACAAACTCTGGCCATGTTAATACAGTGCTTTTGCATCAGTGGTGTTTATGCACAAATTACTCCCAATGTTTCAATGGCAGCGAAAAAAGCGCCAGAAAAATATTATCAAATTTCAGAGAACCAATTGGGCTATGTGTTATCAAGTTTTGCAGCACAGTCGGGTATTGCCTTAAGTTATGATGCAAATATTTTAAAAGGGCTGAAAAGTAAAGGAATTACCGGGCATTATAGTGTAAAGCAAGGCTTCGATTATTTGCTTACAGATCACCCTTTTCGGGTAGAGCAGCAAGGTTCGACTTATGTCTTAATTGCTAAATCTGGCTCAGCTAAACCGAATACAGAGAAAAACACTGCGACTGGAAATACAAGCACTCCGTTAAATAACACTTCGCTTTTCAATAATATGGACAGTGATGTTGTTACGCTTCCTCAGATTAAAGTCAATGCTGTACAACAAAAACAAAAGGTCAATACAACACAGCTGAATCGTGAACACATTAGCCGATTTAGAGGCACGGGGAATGGTGATGTGTTTTCTGATATCGCTGGTGTACAAGTCAATAGCCTGCGTAACGAAGCGGGTGCAATAGATATTGGTATCCGTGGAGTACAAGGTGAGGGACGTGTCCCTGTAATTATTGATGGTAGCCTACAATCCAGTCATACCTTTCGAGGCTATCAAGGAGAGAGTGACCGAACTTATATCGATATGGATTTGATTAGTCAGATTGAAGTCGAAAAAGGCGCATCGCGAGCGAAATTTAGTGTGGGCGGTATTGGCGGAATCGTGAAAATGCGTACACTCAGTGCAAACGATATTTTGCTGCCTAATCGTCAATCAGGTATCATGCTAAAAGGCAGTTTTTATAACAATAACAAAGCACCACAGACCTCAGATAATGAGCGTGAGCAGATGTCTTATCTGCTTCGTAATAAACTGTCCTCGAATAATTTTCAAAATGGCGCTGGCACAATCGCTGCTGCTTATCGGAATGATGTATTCGATCTGGTGGCTGCTTATAGTAAACGGGAAGTCGGTAATTACTATGCTGGAAAACATGGCATTGATTATTATGAAGCGCGAGATATTGTTGATGTTGGACCCGGTCAAGAGGTGGTAAACACCAGTTATAAAAGTGATTCAGGCATCATCAAAGCGGGTATGAATATTACAGACGAACATCGTGTTGAAGTGAATATGCGCCGCCATATGCAAAAAGCGGGTGAGGTCATGGCTTTTTATTGGAATAGATCGCAAGTGATTGATCCCAACTCTCCACCTTGGGGATATATCGATGGTGATTATGTTCTACCCAAATATATAGAGGGCGCATATACCATGCCACAATGGTCCCTTGGAACCGCAGCGATTAATGCATTCAGTGCTAACTATACCTATAAGCCCAAGAATAATCAGTGGGTTGATTTAGAGTTCGGGGTTTGGCATACCAATGCCAAATATCGCCAGCACAATGGCATGCTTGGCATAGCCAATTCTCATTATGGCGACCAATACTGGGGAAGTTTTCAGGACTATCGTAGTGGGATTAATTTAGAAAACACCAGTAAAATTGATGCTTTAACCTTGAATTATGGTCTGACATATGACGAGCAACGGATGAAGCCACAAAATCTTATTGATACTGAAATCGCACGTGATGGATTACGTCAAGAATCCTCTTTATTTCTCAATGGCGATTATATCTTTAAAGATTTTACCCTGAGTTTAGGCAGTAAATGGCATAAGGCAAAAGTTAAGGATTATGGAGACCAGTATGTCGCAATGAGACCGGTCGCCAATTCCGATTTAAATGACAAAGGCTATGCGCTTCGAGACTATGACGGAAAGATCGACTGGATGGCGCAGCTGAATTATCAGTTGCTGAATGGTATTGATGTCTATGCAAAACTTTCCAATATGTACCGCAGTCCAAGTTTGTTTGAATCGACAGTTTCCAAACAAACCTTTAGTTATGATCCAGATCTGCCGATTAAATCAGAGAATTCTCGTCTTGTTGAGTTTGGCTTTATTGGGCACAACGATAACGTTTTCACTGAAGCAGATCAGTTAAAATTCAATATCAATTATTTCCGTAATCAAACCCAAAATTTCCTTACCCAAGGGGTCCAACGTAAAGATATTGTTAATGAGATTACGCCTGATTTTATTTTGCCTTATACCACCTCATATACTTTCCTAAATTATGAGCAAGTTGTATTGAAAGGTTTAGAGTTTAATCTTGCTTATCAGCATCCGAGTTTCTTTGTGAACATGAATGGAACTTTATATCAAGCACCGAAAGTATGCCCAGCGACGAAAGATGATTGTAATGAGGTCGGAGATTCTTGGAGTCTGATTTCAACACGCTTGCCACCACGTAAACTTTTTAATATTAGCTTAGGCAAGAGTTTGTTTGAAAATAAACTCAATGTGGGGGTACGTGCCAGATATCATGCTGAAAAGAAAAATCCTAAAGGTTGGTTACAGGGTACAGGGGTGAGTGGGCGTGCGGTGACCGAAATTTCTTCGGAAACCTTAGTTGATATTTTTGCGAGCTATAAACTGAATCCAAATCTAAATCTCTCGTTTAATGTTGATAACTTAACCAATCGTTATAACTTTGATCCTGGTACAGTGATCGGTATGCCGATTCCTGGCCGTACCATCAAAGCAGGGTTCGAAATGAGATTCTAGAATCATAAAACAATCAAATCGGCAAAACCCAACTGTAAAAATATGAGTGAATAAAGTAGTGAAAAATCAGTCGCTCTAAATCAGTGGTTAGAATCACGCATTAAAAAATTGATAAAGTTCTATAGATATAGAACTTTATCAATAAAAAATTATGTTCAAGCGATCTGATCATACACAGAAGCTTAGACAGCAGCATGCTGGCCGTTCAGCCCACTCAACGTCATGATTTTTGCGCCTGTTGGTCAATCTGTTGTAGCTCTTGTAAACGGCTAGAGTGAAGGTCTTGATTGTGTTGACGAGCCAACAGACTGTAAATGGTAGGTAAGACAAAAAGCGTAAAGAAGGTCCCGATCAACATACCGCAGACAATCACAAGCCCTAAGCCAAAACGACTATGTGCACCAGCGCCTGTGGCAAAAAGGAGTGGAATCAGCCCAAACACCATTGCCGCTGTGGTCATCAGAATTGGACGTAAACGAATTTGAGCAGCTTTTAGAATAGCCGCTCGCCGATCTAAACCTTCATGAACTTGTAATTCATTGGCAAACTCAACCATTAAAATACCATGCTTACTAATCAGCCCTATCAGCGTGACTAAACCAATCTGAGTGTAGATATTGACTGTGGCAAGTCCAAAAGCTAAGGGAATTAATGCGCCACAGATCGACAGCGGAACCGTAATTAAAATAATAAATGGATCCATTAGGCTTTCATATTGAGCGGCTAAAACCAGATAAATCACAATCAGCGCGGCTAAAAATGCAAACATCAAAGCGTTACCTTCCTGTACATACTGACGTGCATCGGCTTGCCAGTCATAACTAAATCCAGTCGGTAACTCAGATGCAGCCTGTTCCAGAAAACTTAAAGCTTGACCTAAGGAAACCCCAGCGGCGGGGATTGCCTGAAAAGTTGCAGCATTTTGTTGATTAAATTGAGTGAGTTTATTGGGTTCTACCTGTTCACTTAGACTGACCACAGTCGATAAGGGAATCAGTGTGCCTTGGTCCGTACGAATAAACTGTCGTGTCAGTGCTTGAGCTGTCAAACGTTGTGTATTGATGCTTTGAGGAATCACATCATAGGCACGACCTTGCATACTAAAACGATTGATATAATTCTCACCAACCAATGTCGCCAAGGCTTCACCGATATCTTGCATACGAATACCCAGACTATTGGCTTTGGCCCGATCAACCTCGATTCGAATCACGGGGTTATTAAAGTCAAGATCACTGTCGACCACCACAAAAAGGCCACTTTCACGGGCTTTTTGCTTGATGTTCTGCATCGCCTGATAAATGGTTGAATAGTCTTGTGCACTACGCAACACCATTTGTAAGGGTAATCCACCTGTTGAACCGGGAAGCGCAGGATTTTGGAATACAAAAATACTGCTGCCTTCTACATCACCGACTTTGGCTTGAAGTTGCTGTTGAATTTCATCCGCAGAATGCACTCGCTCAGACCATGTCGAAAGGGTTGTTCCACCAAAACTTGATGCAGGCCCATCTGTACCATTAATAATCCACGTGGTACTGGTTTCGGGGAAAGTCCAGAAGATTTCATCGAGTTTTTGATTAAAGTGCTCAGCATAATTCAGATTGGCATGTTGTGGTGCTTTGATGGCTGCCAATACACTGGCTTGATCTTCATTGGGCGCCAATTCTTTTTGAGGGAGTTGGTAAAGCAATGGAAGGCTAATAAAAATAGCGATCGCAAAAACCACTGTGATCCAACGATGATGTAAGGAAAAATTGAGCAATTTACTGTAAAGCTGGGTCAAATGTTCAAAGAACCATTCGGCTGCTTTTGCCATTTTACCTTCCTGCTGTTTGGATTGAAGTAGAAATGAACTCATAACAGGAGATAGGGTTAAGGCAATAATCCCTGAAACTAAAACTGCGCCCGCTAAAGTAAAAGCAAATTCTTTAAATAAGGAACCAGTTAATCCACCCATTAAACCAATCGGAGCATACACTGCGGCCAGTGTAATGGTCATTGCAATTACAGGGCCTGCGACTTCTCGTGCCCCGATCAAAGCTGCTGCAACAGGGGATGCACCTTCTTCAATATGCCGATGGACATTTTCAACCACCACGATTGCATCATCTACAACCAAGCCGATGGCGAGTACCATGGCTAAAAGCGTGAGTAAATTGATGCTAAAGCCACATAACAGCATTAAACCCAAGGCACCTAACATTGACAGTGGAATTGTCACTACAGGGATCAAGACACTACGTAAAGAACCTAAACATAGATAGATCACAGCAATAACAATAATCAGCGCTTCGATAAAAGTATGTAAAACTTCATCAATAGAGGCATCAATAAAACGGGCTGTTTCATAGGCAAGATTGACTGTAACCCCTGGCGGTAAGGTTTTTTGGATCTCAGGCAATTTATCTTTAATTCCCTGTACGATCACCAAGGGATTGCCTGTAGGCGTCGCTTGTAGACCAACAAAAATTGCAGGTTTACCATCCATAGAGGCACTTGTTTCTGTCGAAGCAGCGCCAAGTTCAACTGTTGCCACATCTTGTAGACGAATTAGATTTTGAGCATCATTGCGTATCACCAGATTTTTAAAGTCCTGAATACTGGTGAGATCTGTGGAAACATTGACATTTGAAACCACCAATTCGCCTTTGACCTGACCCGGTGCGGCTTGATAGTTATTTTGACGGATCGCATTGGCGACATCGGCGGCAGTTACCCCACGACTGGCCAAACGATCGGTATCCAACCAAATCCGCATAGCCAAACGCTGACTGCCATAGGTCTGTACCTTAGCAACGCCATCAATTGTAGACAGCATGGGCTCTACCACCCTAGACAAATAATCGGTTAATTCAGCCAAGGACAATTGTTCGCTGGAAAATCCGATATAGGCAACATCGGTAGATTCACCTGAAGAACGTTCAATGACTGGATCAAATGCCTGTTCTGGTAGTTTGTAACGGACTTGATTAACCTTTGCCATCACCTCTGTTAATGCTTGGGTCGAGTCACGATTTAATTGCATGCGTAACGTTACAGCACTGCGACCTTGTACAGTAGAAGAACTGAGATAGTCGATGCCCTCTACCGAAGATACTGCTTGAGCAATGGGTTGCGTGACAAAACCTTGCATAAGTTCAGCAGATGCACCGGGATATTCTGTATTGATACTAATCGTTGAAGTTTCAAGTAAAGGATACTGTCGGATAGGCAGTTTATTTAGGGAAAACAAGCCTGCCAGCAAGATCAAGGTGCTGACGACCAAGGCCAATACAGGGCGTTTTACAAAAAGGTCAGTAAATTTCATTCGCTTATCTCCCTAGACTCTGGGCTTGATCGAGGAAGATTGGGGATGCTCAAGTGTATTTACGCTCGGCTCAACTTGCATACCATCACTTAATTTAAGTTGTCCTGATACAACAACTTGGTCACCTGCTTTGAGCCCAGATTTGACTACAACTTTGGCTTGATGGCGCTCACCGAGCACTACCGCCACACGTTGCACAATCAGCTTGTTATGGTCTTGTTTTGCAAGGAAGACAGTATTGCCATAAGCCGTATAGGTAATTGCAGTTTCAGGAACGACCAAGCTTGGGCGTTCAGATTCTTGGATGTCTAATTTGGCATACATGCCCGGTTTTAACTGTTGATCATGGTTATTTAAAATTGCTTGCCCCTGCACAGTTCGCGATGTTGTGATCATTGGTTCGATTGCACTTACCACAGCTGTAAAGGACTTTTCAGGAAATGCATCAATTTTGAGTTGTACAGATTGTCCGATTTTTAACCTCGATGCCAATTGTTCATCCAATGTGAAATTGGCAAGAATTTGTCGAAAGTCGACCAGATTAGCAATACCAGTGCCTGCCTCTAAATATTGCCCTTGATGTACTTGGCGTATTCCCATGACACCAGAAAAGGGTGCGCGAATCGTTTTCTGTTTTATGCTGGCTTGTAGCTGTTGGATTTCTGCACGCGTCATATCTCGATCAGCCAATGCGGTATCCATTTCTGCCCGTGAAATTGCATGACTATCAATCAGAAGTTTGGTGCGGTGATAGGCCATTTCGGCTTGTTTCAATTTGGCTTGCAAGCGACCTAATTGAGCTTGTTCAACATCGGTATTGAGTTGAATCAGTATTTGACCTTGTTGAACAGCTTGTCCAGATTGGAAATAAATCTGTTTGATCATACCTGTTGTTTCTGTTGACACTTTGACTTGTCGGATTGCTTCCAACTCACCAATACTGGAAAGCACTTGTGGAATATTTTGTTCGACCACTGTACTCAAGGCCACTTTGACTGGAGGATAAGCGCCAGATTGATGCGTTTCACTTGAACGAGAATTTAAATAAAAATAGATTGCGACACCCACGAGAATTAAAGTGATTGCGATTAGAAAAAGCCATTTGTTATTTTTCATGCGACAACTCCAAGGTTGCGGAGTTGTTGTCGAAAATGACTGGCAATGGTCACCGCTAAAAGACCGCCAATCACTGAAATATGTTCAAGTGCAAAGTAAAAGGCGATATTGGCTTGGATACCAGACATGTTCCAAAAGTGATGCACAATCACAATTGTCAGTGCTAAAAATACAGAAATAATCAGTGTGCCGAACCACATATGCCGCTCAAATAAAATACAATATGCGCCCACAAGTAGAATCAACGCAGAAGCATAATTAAATAACCACGCAGGCTCTAGACCAGCCGCCTGCATTTCCAAAAATCCTGTTTCAACAGCAAGAATTTTACTAAGTCCTGAACTTAGAAATAGAAGCGCAAGACAACATCTGCTGATGGCCCACAGCCATTGGCTTTCTAAACTTAATTTAATGAAATATGGCATGAGAATATTTCCTGAAGAAATAAGACTGGATAATTAAAACCTTTAAAATGAATAGCTTGTTGTTATTCATAACAGCTGTGGCAAGCAGTCTAAAACCTCAAGTTATATTTAGGTCAATGGGCTTTGATCAGAAAATTTGTGGAGAGATAAGATTTTTACAATGGCTTAAATTTGCGATAGCATTTTTTGTATTTTGAGTTGTAATGATGAAAAGCCATGGCAGCTAAGATCAATTGACAAATGTACTTTGCTGAATTATAAAACCTCAAGTAATGTTGAGAAATATCAAAATGCAGGCAGAAGAAAAAATTGATTTTAATCGAATGATGACGGTAGGAGAGGTGGCTAAACGTAGTGGTGTAGCCGTTTCAACCTTGCATTTTTATGAGTCAAAAGGGCTAATTAAAAGTATTAGAACAAATGGAAATCAGCGTCGTTTTCCATCAATTGTCTTACGTTATATTGGAATTATTAAGGTTGCACAAAAAGTCGGAATTTCTCTGGAGGAAATTAAAAATGCATTAAGTGTTTATCCTATGGGAAGCAAATTAACTGCAGAACAATGGTCAGTGTTATCATCGCATTGGCGGAAGGATTTAGATGAGCGTATTCAAAAACTAACACGTTTAAGAGATGAAATGGATTGGTGTATCGGTTGTGGTTGTTTATCTCTAAAACAATGTCCTTTACGTAATCCAGAAGATGTATTGAGACACCAAGGATCCGGTCCCCGTATTTTAGAGCGTGAATAAGAATCCAATATTAATATTTTATGTGATTGATATTTTAGCTTTTTATCTTGAGCTGTTGATCACTTATGTTTGGTGAAAAAACTGTAAGCACACTTTCAAGCTTTTAATCAGTACAAATGACCATTATCAATAATGATATTGAGCTAAAACGGGCATATTCAAAACCAAGTCAGTGTTGTGTAAATAACCAGTAATAAATAGACAGGTCTGTATAGACAGTCCGCCTAACTTTTTAGTAGAATACATCACAATTTAAAATTAAATAATAATGCATGTCTAACAATATTTACGCTGCTTTGGAGCAGCTTGGCTTATCAGCACAAAAACGTGCGATCCACGTACAATTTTCTAATTCGGCGTTGAGCCAACAAGTATTCCTACAACGTATTGATGGAACACATCAAATCAATGAGGGGGTTCGGCTTCAACTCATCTGTCTTGCAACGTCAGCAAGCATCCCTTTAAAAAGCTTTATTGGAACTCAAGCTGCAATCGATATTGTCACAGATAAATCTGAGTTAACCCGTATTTCAGGGATTGTGACTCAAGCGGATATTGGCGCATCTGATGGTTCTCTCACCATCTACCGTTTGACCATAGAAGATCCAACAGCACTTTGGAAACACCGTAGAAACTCTCGAGTATTTATGAATAAGTCGGTTGTGGATGTGATCCAGACCGTGTTCCAAGAATGGGTACAACGCAGCCCACTGTTTGCTTCAAGTCTGACTTTGGATAAAAGTGGCTTAAGCAAAGACTATGATGTGCGCCCATTCATTATGCAGGCATCTGAAAGTGATTTTGACTTCCTGACCCGTTTGATGAGAAGTGAAGGCATTAACTGGCTGATTGATGAAGCACAACTTAAAGTGTCGAGTTCAACAGAACAAATTCAAGCACAAAAGCTCCGTTTAATTGATGATAATTCGCAATTTAGTGCCTTAGAACGCCGCAATATTCGCTTCCATAGAAGCAGCGCCGTAGAAAAAACTGATTCAATCACCAATTTTATTGGTCAGCGTTCCATTCAACCGACTTCAGTGTATATCCAACGTTGGCAAGCTGATGTGTTGGATATTGATGAAGGCGCTGGCAGCGTCCAAAGTAAACATAACCATAGTGAAAATTATGACAATGCCAGTTTAGCTTTAGAACAAGCATGGCACTTTAGCCCTGCTTGGATTCAAGACCTTAATGGCGAAGATAGTGCAACGCCATCGGGCAACAGTCAGATTGAAAAGTTTAATCAAAACCTCAGTAACTACTACGATTCACAAGCCAAACAATTTACAGCAACGTCAACAGTGCGCGATGCACATGTCGGGTATTGGTTTGAACTAAATGAACATCCTGAAATAGATCAACACTCAGGTGCAGACAAAGAATTTTTAATCACTGCTAAAAGCTTTTATAACCAAAATAACTTACCTAAAGATCTCACCGATCAAGTCACCGCTTTAGTCCAACAAAGCAATTGGCAAACAAGTCAAATCACCAGCAACACGAGTGATGAACGTCAAGCCAGTAATTTAACCATTCAACGTCGTAATATCAGCACGGTTCCAGCCTATAACCCATTACAACACCGACCGATTGCATCACCACAACGGGCCAAAGTGGTGGGGCCAAGTGGAGAAGAAATCCATGTCGATGAATGGGGGCGTATTAAAGTTCGCTTCCTGTTTAGCCGTAATGAAGACAATACCCATGATGGCGGTGCGGGTTCCAATGACAATGACACAGATTCAGCGTGGGTCGATGTCCTGACCCCATGGGCAGGTGAAGGCTATGGTGCGCGATTCTTACCGAGAATCGGTGAGATTGTTGTGATTGATTTCTTTGATGGCAACATTGACCGTCCATTTGTGGTTGGGCGCATCCATGAAGCGCAACGCCATCCAAGCAAGTTTGATGACAAAGGTAAACTGCCTGACACCAAGAAGCTGGCAGGAATAAAAAGTCGAGAGTATCAAGGCAGTGGTTACAATCAACTGAGGTTTGACGATACTACTGGCCAAATCAGTAGCCAGTTACAGAGTAGTCATGCCGCCAGCCAACTCAACTTGGGCAAACTGAGTCATCCTAAAGACAAAGCGGAAAGTGATGATCGTGGTGAAGGCTTTGAGCTGAGAACTGACCAATGGGGAGCAGTACGTGCAGGGCAAGGTTTACTGCTTTCAACCTATAAACAAGACCAAGCCAAAGGTGATCACCTTGATTCAGAGCTTGCCAAAAAGCAACTTGAAGGTAGCCAGACCAACAGTAAAGCTTTAAGTGATATTGCCAAGAATCAAAAGACGGATGAAATTGAATCAATTGAACAACTCAAAGAATTTACAGAACAGCTTGAGCAAAAAATTGCTAAATTCAATAAAGCCTTGCTTTTATTAAGTTCACAAGATGGGATTGCCTTAAGTACCCCTGAAGATATTCATTTATCAGCAGATTCGCAGATCAATCAAATTGCAGGCGATAGCATCAACTTCAGTACGCAAAAGAATTTGATTGCACACGCGCAAAACAAACTCAGTTTATTTGCTGCTCAAGGTGGCATTAAAGCCATTGCAGCACAAAGTAAAGTTGAAATTCAAGCACAGTCCGATGCTTTAGATGTATTTGCCAAGCTGGGTATTACCATTTCATCTACCGATGACAAAGTTGTGATTAGTAGTCCTAAAGAGGTTGTGATTACAGGTGGTTCATCGCAAATTGCACTGAATAATTCAGGAATTTTCCCAAAAACAGGTGGGAAGTTTGAGGTAAATGCTGGGCAGCATGTGTTTAAACCTGGAGCGCATATCAATACTTCACAGCAATCATTGAAGTCAAATAATGCCAAAGGTGTGTTGGAGCTTTTCAATAGCTATATTCATGGTGAGGCGATAAAACAAGGGAAATTTAAAGTAGTTGATGTTAAGGGTAAAGAGTATCAAGGCGTGCTTGATGATAAAGGCTTTGCACGTGTTACAGGTATTGTTCCTGGCTCAGTTAAAGTATTTTTTGAGGGGGATCAAAGAGACCCTTGGGCTGAAACTAGCGATTTAAAAAGACAAGCTGAATGGCCAACAGCACAACAATTGCAAGGTTTTAATCCAGATATGATATTTAATTCGATTTCAAAAATGAAAAATACAAGATCAGATGTGTCTAAGGCATTTAGTAATGCTTCAAGTTTGGTAGCTAATCTTCATAAATTAAAAAAATAAGGAATAAAACATGGGTCTATTAGGCATGGTTCCTTCAAAGCCAGGAAACCAAACTCCAGAACAAAAACAAGCAATAGTAACATTAGCAAATAGTTTAAAAACACAAGTAGTGGTTGCCCCACTTCAAAGTATTGCACCTCAAGATATTGTATCAAGTCGAAATAGCATTAATGATTGGCTAAAACAAAATATTAGTCCTGATTTTGATTTAAATACTCTTGCTCAAGTTGCAGGCGTTATTCCTGTAGTCGGTAATATTATTGCTCTTGTTGATGTGGTCGAAGGTATTATCAATTTGGTTAACAATCCAAATCCGGCCATATTAGATTGGGTAGATCTTTGTATTAATTTGATTGGTGTTATTCCAGTCCCTCCAGGAATGAATACAGCTCGTATGACCCTAAGGCCGATGGTCATGGCGGCAAGAAATGCAGTATCTACAGGTAAAACAACTTTAGCTTTGGCTGTGGAAAGTGCAATACAAGCTAGTTTAAATGATGCTCTTGCGGGTCAAATACAACCTTTCGTAGATAAAGCGACAGGGCAAATTGATACTTTAATCAATGGCTGTTCGGATTATGCGATGAAAATATCTAATGATTTTTCATCGGGCTTAATCAATATTGCAAATGGTCAGGCTGTTAACCCTATAGCGATTGCAAATGCTCAAAAAGATGCACAGAAAAGTTTTAGCAAGGTGACTACAGGTAGTTTAATCCGAGATCCTAAAAATACCTTTGATAACTTGTTTAAAGCACTCACCTTATCTGCCTCAGCGCAAGTGGGACAAGTTGCAAATCAAGTTTTACAAAAAATCTTGGCAAGATTGGGGGCAGCCGGGAAAGCGGCACTTTTAGCAGTTGCAACTAAAATAAAAACATTTGGTGCAAAAGCTGCTCAAGCAATTAAGGCAAAAGCAAAGACATATCTATTAAAATTTATTGAAATATTAAAATCAGTATTAAAAAGAAGACCAAAAGGTGGTGCTGTAAAGCCAAACACAACAACACAAGTTAAAAGCGTCACACCAGCGGCGCCTCTGGAAAGTAAATCAAAAGTTACAAAACCTAAAAAAGATCCAAATCCATGTAATTGTGGTGGGGCTGTCGCAAGTAAAAAAAGTATTAGTTTTATAACTGGTGTTGAATCTCTCACTCATCTTGATGCTGACATATTTTCAACAAGAGGAATTTTCCAAACTCGAAGCTACGCTTCTAATTTGGAAGGCTATGATAAGAGTGAGTTTGGTGCAAGATGGCTTACACCTTGGACACTGAAAATTTTTGTTGAAGATGACAAATTTTTATTTGTCGATGAGACAGGGCGAATTATTCATCTTCCTAAACTCGCTGAAAATACAACTTATTTATCTGTTGCTGAAAATTTGTATATTACCAATCTTGGTAATAGTTTGGTCATTGAGTATAAAAATAAGGAACAATATTTATTTGAAAAATATAAAGATCACTACATTCTGAAAGCAATTGTAAAACCTGATCAAAGCACCATACTTATTGGGCATGAAGAAGGTATATTAAATAAGATCGAGTTTTTTAATGATAAAAAACTGGACTGTTATATTGAATGCATAAAAAATTCAAATCAAAAAATTGAAAAGCTGATTCTCAACAAAGATGGTAAGCGCTCGGATATAGCAAGTTATTCTTATGATCAGCAAGGTGATTTAATACAGGCAACCACTCGAGATCATGCGAATTATCACTATTCTTATCATAAACATTTACTTACCCGTTATACGGACTTAACCAATCGAGCAATAAATCTAGAATGGGATGGTGAAACATATGAAGCCAGAGCATTTCATGAATGGGCAGTTGACGGTAGCCAAGAATTATCTTTAGCATGGCTAGATGATAAGCGTTGTACCTTAGTAATTGATGGCGAGGGTAATGTAACTCAGTATCATTATGATATTGATGGTTATAATTATCGTATTGTTTACCCTGATGAACTAGAAGAATGGTTTATCCGTGATAGTAATTCAAAAATCACTCAGCACTTTACAACGACTGGCGAAGTCTATATTTATCGGTATAACGATCAGGGTGATTTATTAGAATCTATCAATCCCGATGGCAGTTCAGTCGAATATAAATATGAAAATGGTAATCCAGTAGAAATTAAAAATGCTGAAGGAGCTATCTGGAAAAATGAATATGATAATAAAGATCAGCTGATCAAAGAAATAGATCCCTTACAGCGTGAAACTTCATACAGTTATAGTGCTCAAGGATTACCGACCAGTATTATTGATGCCAAAGGTGGCTCGAAATCATTTAAATATGATGCACAGGGTAATTTACTCAGTTATCAGGATTGTTCAGGCAAAGAAACCAAATGGGGATATGATGAGCGTGGTCGGGTTAAGTTTGCCGAGAATGCATTAAAACAAAAAGTTGAATACTTTTATTCTGGATCAGGCCTTGAACAAAGAACGGCCATTATTAAAGGTGTTCCATTAAATGCTTTAGGGCAACTTGAAAAAATCAAACATGCTGATGGCACTGAAGAACATTTTGTACATGATGCCGAAGGGCGGTTACTTGCGCACCTTGATCCAAATCAACAACAAACCCGATACGAGTATGATGAGTCGGGTCTAATCACTGTGCGAACAGATGCATTAGGTCATAAGCTTAAGTACAAATGGGATCAGCTTGGTCGCCTGCAGAGGTTAATTAATGAAAATGGTGCAAGTTACCAGTTCTTCTATGACGTCATGGGGCGTTTGCTGAAAGAAATTGATTTCGATGGAAAAGAAACAGTCTATAAATACGATGACAGAACTAAACAACTGACAACCAGTATCGAAGTTGCATCTGCTTATGGTCAGGATTTAAAAGACCGTGTTGCACAGAAAGACAGGATACAGCAATTTGTATTTGACAGCATGGGACGACTTGAACAGCGTACTGCAGGTTATGGCTACGACTCTCATGAAGTTGAACAGCAACAAATAGAAGAGTTTGCCTATGACAGCAATGGGCAACTTGTCTTAGCAAGAAATGCAGACAGTGCTGCACACTGGTTCTATGATGCGGTTGGTAATCAAATCCGTGAACATCATCAGGATTTAAAAACCAATAAAACAGCCGTGTGGAAACATACTTACGATGAGCTGAATGTGCGGATTCAGACGATTCGACCTGATGGGCAAAATATCGACTGGCTCACTTATGGCAGTGGTCATATTCAAAGCCTGATCTTGAATGGTGAAGATGTTGTTAGCTTTGAGCGTGATGATTTACACAGAGAAACCGCACGGCACTATGCCAATGGAATTAGCCAAGAACAGAAATATGATGATATTGGACGCTTAACACAGCAAAGAATTGTCAATGGTCATGAATTTGGTTATCAATCTCCTACCCAACAGCAAAATAATGCAATCAATGAAACCCAGCAACTGATTCAGCGTTTATATCAGTACAATAAAACAGGACAGCTCACAGGTATTCAAGATACACGTCGCGGGAATATTAACTACAAATATGACCCTGTAGGACGTTTATTGGACGCAACGAGCAAACTAGGCAAGGAAACATTCCGTTTTGACCCAGCCAACAATATTATCGACCCTTACAATATGGCTTCTGATAAGTCATCTAAGCAAAATACAGAAGAAGGACATTATGGCTATAACCGTCTGGTCAATAATGTCGTCAAAGAATATTTAGAACAACAATATCAGTATGATGAATTTGGGCAGCTCGTTCGACAAAAGAACGCTCAGGGTGATTTACATCTTGAGTGGGATGTATTTGGTCGTTTGATGAAAAGCCGTAATGCTGAATATACAGCTGAGTATCGTTACGATGCGCTAGGTCGTCGTATTCAGAAACGTAGTAAGCACCATCATACAGGTGCTGAACAGAATGTGTTTTATGGATGGGATGGAGATACAGTTGCTTTTGAATCTACTGAAGATTACACCAAACATTATATTTATGAAAAAGGCAGTTTTATTCCTTTAGTTCAAGCGGTTTATTTGGGTGAGGTAGAAGTACATCAAAGTGTAGATTGGAGTAATAAACCTTATAGTATTTATCGTGATCCGTTATGGAAAACAACGAAGAAGAGCAAAGGCTTTAATGATGTATGGTTCTATCATTGTGACCATTTAGGTACACCGCAAGAAATGAGTGACCATACAGGTGCAATCATTTGGAAGGCGCAATATAAGGCATGGGGTGAGTGTAGAGCTGAGAAAAACAAATCTAATTTCTTTGAGAACTCAGAAATTATAAGCAACAACATTCGCTTCCAAGGGCAGTATTTCGATGAAGAAACGGGACTTCACTATAACCGTTATAGGTATTATTCACCTTATGTAGGAAGGTTTGTTAGTAAAGACCCGATTGGGTTGTTGGGTGGGCACAATGTTTATGCTTATGCACCAAATCCTGTTGCGTGGATTGATCCTTATGGGTTAAGTGCTTGTCCAATAAAGGTAGATATAGTTCGATACAAAAAGGATAAAGTTACTCCTTTAGCTGGTAGTTATACAAGTGGTATAAACAGAGCTTGGGCTTTAGAGAAGCAACTAGTTACATTGACAGGCTATGGTACAACTAATTGGACAGAAGCTCAAAAAACTGAATTAAAAACTACTGGTAAGGTTAAAGGTTATACAGGTCATCATATAAATAATGCTGCTTCTGCACCTGAATGGGAGGGAGATCCTAGAAATATTGTATTCTTAACTAACTCTCCAAATGGTGGGGAACACAAAAATGGTTTACAAGGACACAGAAACAGTCAAACTGAAACCACAGGCAAATGGACTAATCCAACAACTGGAAGACTAATTGATAGGGCGGAAATGATGAGGCAATACAATCTAGCAAAAGACAAAATGGATAAAAAAGGATGTAAATTATGAGTTTAGACAATTTAAAGAAATATGCTGAATTTGATAAAATTACAGAAGGAAAAAAAGTTAATATTGAATTACCATCTGATTTTTTAAGTTTTGTAAATGCTGTTGGTTCAGATAGTCTTATATTTGATTGGTCGGCTGAGAATATTACCTTATATGGTATTTATGATATTTATGATATGCAAGATGTGTATTCAAATGATCTGAGTTTATACGTTTTAGGGGATATTATAGCTAATCCAATTTTTTATAGTTCAACTACTGATTATAAAGTAAAAATTGCTAAACATGGGGTTGGAAAAATAGAATTAGAACCCTTAGCCAAAAATTTTGAGGAGTTTATAGCTATATTAGATTGTTATGTACAATTGTTTTATATTACTTACAATAAAAAAATA
>NZ_WJYH01000063.1:0-21405 GCF_009668065.1 Acinetobacter sp. RIT698 | reverse complement strand
CTTTATAATTTTATATAGTTTGTATCTATAATCAATAATATTTATTATTTATTTTATCTATATTTTGTTGCGTATTATCATTAGAAAAATTAATTGAATGTTAAGGAAGGGCATACGTGAAAACTGTTCATCAATATACCTATGAAATATTGAGAAAAAATAATATTAAAATGATTTTTGGTAATCCTGGTTCGAATGAACTGCCTTTTCTAAAAAACTTTCCTACTGACTTTCAATATATTCTGGGTTTACATGAAGGCGCGGTCGTTGGAATTGCCGATGGGTATGCTCAAGCAACGGGACAAACGGCGTTTGTTAATTTGCATTCTGCTGCTGGTACAGGAAATGCGATGGGGGCGTTGAGTAATGCATGGAATTCTCATACACCTTTGGTAATTACAGCAGGCCAACAAACGCGAACGATGATGGGTGTTGAAGCGCTATTAACAAATATTGAAGCTGCTCAATTACCAAAACCTTTAGTTAAATGGAGTCATGAACCAGCAATTGCAAATGAAGTACCACACGCGATTAGTCGAGCAATACATATTGCTGGTGCAGAGGCTGCCGGGCCGGTATATGTTTCCATACCTTATAATGATTGGGATATTGAAGTAGATGGAGAAAATGAACATTTGCTTAAAAAGAACGTCACCAGTTCACAGTGTTTATCAGAGCAAGATTTATTATTTATAAGTCATAAAATAAATTCAGCTCAAAAAGTCGCTTTAGTTCTAGGTACGGATGTAGATCGACAATTTGCCAATCTTAGTGCAATCCGTTTCGCAGAAGCATTAAACGTTCCTGTTTGGGTTGCGCCATCTTCACCAAGATGCCCATTTCCAACAACGCATGCCTATTTTCAGGGGATTCTACCTGCAAGTATTGCGGGTATTTCCCAAATATTTAAAGAATATGATTTGGTTTTAGTATTTGGTGCACCTGTATTTCGTTATCACCAGTATGAACCTGGTCAATATCTATCTGAACATACAGAACTCATTGCATTCACTTGTGATATTCAAGAAGCAGCTCGGGCCGCAATGGGTTTATGCTATGTGAGTGATTTAGGCGATAGCCTGACACGATTAAGTCAGAAAGTTCATGCAAAAACTGATACGGTAGTTCACCGTCATACAATAGAACTGTCTCAGCCAAGTGAAAATGGCTATATAAAGCCAGAAAGGCTGTTTGATATGCTTAATATTCTCGCGCCAGACGGCACGATTTATACAAATGAATCTACTTCAACAACCAATGCATTATGGGATCGTTTAAGCCTTACTGAACAAGGAAGTTATTATTTCGCAGCTGCGGGTGGCCTTGGTTTTGCTATGCCTGCTGCGATCGGAGTTCAGTTGGCACATAAAACTCGTAGAGTAGTAGCACTGATTGGAGATGGTTCAGCAAATTATAGTATTACAGCATTATGGACTGCTGCTCAGTATAAAATTCCAGTGATCTTTATTATCTTAAAAAATGGAACGTATGGTGCACTGCGGTGGTTCGCAGGGGTTTTAAATGCTGAACATGTTCCTGGTATGGATGTCCCAGATATTGATTTTACACACATTGCCAAAGGCTATGGTGTAGATGCGTGTAGTGTAACGAATGACAGTGATTTTATTTCCGCTTTTAACAAAGCAGTCGATTCAGAGCAACCGACTTTGATTGAAGTCGTGACAGCTGAGTTAAGTAATTAATCATTATCAATACTTAAGCACGGAAAAACTTTTATGCAGACTAATTTTATTATTAAAGAATTGCATCAATTATTTAATCCACAGCAGATACTTATTGAAGATGTTGATAAAAGCTTTTATTTAAAAGGTTTTCGTGTTGGCAAGGGTGATGCACTTGCTGTGGTTATTCCTTATAGTTTATTCCAGCTATGGCAAGTTATTGAATTTGGAGTCAAACATAATTTAATCATAATTTTGCAAGCATCTAATACAGGTGTAACTGGTGGTTCTACACCACATTCTAATGATTATGACCGAGAAGTTATTGTTGTAAGTACAATGAAACTCAAAGGTATGCAGTTATTGGATGATGCCAAACAAGTTATTGCGTTTCCAGGGACAACACTTACAGAATTGGAAAATGCGCTGAAACCTCATCAACGCGAGCCCCATTCAGTCATTGGTTCATCTTGTATCGGAGCGTCTGTAATTGGTGGAATTTGTAATAACTCAGGAGGTTCATTAATTCGTCGAGGCCCAGCGTATACTGAAAAATCTTTATTTGCTCAGGTTGATGGAAGTGGAAAGTTAAAACTCATTAACCATCTGGGCATTTACTTGGGGGAAGATCCAGAAGAAATTCTAAGAAATCTAGAACAAAAAAACTATGATCTACAAAAAGTTAACTTAGCGCATGGAAAAATTTGGGCTGAAAATTATGCCAAGACACTACGAGATATAACTTCCCCAACAGCGACTCGCTACAATGGAAATCCTGAGTATTTACATGAAAGCTCGGGCTGTTCAGGGAAACTAGTCGTTTTTGCAGTCAGACTTCCAACTTTTGAAGCAGCAGAAGAGGCAACCACATACTTTATTAGTAGTAATAATGAGACCGAATTAATAGATTTAAGACGGTATCTATTAACAGAAATGACGACTTTACCGAGTCAGGCTGAGTATATCCATCGGCATGCATTTGATTTAACACAACGTTATGCAAAACATATGTATAAGGCGATTGATATTTGGGGCGCTGAAAAGATTCCAGCCTTATTTAAATTTAAAGCGCACATAGATCAATTTTTTAGAAAATTCCCTCTTTTTCCCAATAATTTTACAGATCGTTTGATTCAACTATTTAATCGTTTAACCCCTTCATGGATCGAACCGCGTTTGCAAGCATCCAATCAACAGTATGAACATCATTTAATGATTAAAGTTGATCAACAGCAAAGTGATGAATTACGAGAGCTATTGAATCATTTTTTTAATGGCTCTAAAGATCAATTTTTCCAATGCACTAAAGCTGAAGAAAAAAATGCTTTTCTTATCCGTTTTGCTGTAGGTGGTTGTGTGGTTTATTACTGCGAAAGTACGGGAATTGATCCAAATCAACGCTTAGTTTCTTTTGATGTTGCTTTTCGAAGGAATGATGATTGTTGGTCAATAGATTTACCAGACTATTTAAAACAACAAGTCATGATGGAGAGCTGTTGTGGTCATTTTTTCTGTTTTGTTTCACATCAGGATTACTTACTTAAGGAAAATGTTGATGCGATCCAATTTAAGCATGACGTACTTGCATACTTAGAACAGCGTGGAGCCAAATACCCCGCTGAGCATAATGTCGGCCATTTGTATAAAGCTTCTCTCGATTATCAGATTCATCTTAAAGAATTAGATCCAACCAATAGTTTTAATCCTGGTATTGGCAAGACAAGCAAATATAAACATTGGCATTAAACTAGGCCAAAATTTGAAATTTTTAATTGTAATAGGCTGAACAGGAACGCTCTTATGCCTTATAAAATGATCAATGTGGAAGACTACCAAAAACTTGCAAAATCGACTTTACCCAAAGTGATTTATGATTATCTGGAAGGTGGGGCAGATGATGAAAAAGGCTTACATCACAATCGACAGGTATTTGATCAATGGCGGTTTAAGCCGCAGCGTTTGGTCGATATTAGTGAACGAGACATTTCCTGTCAGTTGTTCAATCGTCTTTGGAGTGCGCCCTTTGCGATAGCACCTACTGGATTAAATGGTTCATTTTGGCCTAAAGGGGATGCGTTACTTGCAAAAAGTGCTGCTAAAGCCAATATACCATTTATGTTATCGACAGCTTCGAATATGTCGATTGAGGAAGTCGCCAGATCTAGTGATGGTGAAAAATGGTTTCAGCTTTATGTTGTACATCAAGAACTAGCCAAGCAAATGGTGCAACGTGCTTTAGACTCGGGTTATACAACTTTGATTGTGACCTTGGATGTTGGTGTAAACGGTTATAGAGAACGTGACCTGCGTAATCAGTTTGGATTACCATTAAAATTTTCTGCAAGCTTAGTGCTAGATGGTATGTTACATCCGGCATGGTCGTTACGTTTTTTAGCCAATAGCAAGCCACAGTTAGCAAATTTTGTAAGCTCTAAGACAGATAGTCTAGACATTCAAGTCGCAATTATGAAGCGCCAAATGGATGCCAGTTTCAATCAAGAAAGCTTAAAACGTATCCGTGAGATTTGGCCTCATCAATTATTGGTAAAAGGTATAATTAGCGCTGAAGATGCTCAAATTGCTATTCAGTGTGGAGTTGATGGGGTAATTTTATCTAATCATGGTGGACGTCAACTTGATTGTAGTGTGTCTCCTATGGAAACCTTGCAAGAAGTTTCTAGATGTATTCAACAACCGATCTTAATTGATAGTGGTTTTAGGCGGGGTTCAGATATTGTCAAAGCATTGTGTTTAGGCGCTGATATGGTGTGTTTAGGTCGCCCCACACTCTATGGTTTAGCATCTAAAGGTGAAGTTGGTGTTGATGAAGTAATCCAACTGATGAAGCAGGATGTTGACCGCACATTAGCACAAATAGGTTGCCCATCTGTAAAGCGGTTGGGCATGAGTTATCTTCAATACAACTCTGATATTTTGAGTTAGTTTATTTATATAAAATACTCATAAGATAAAAAGAGCAGGTCACGGAACAAAAAAAATAGATATACCTGTTCAATATCGCAAAATCCATCAATGAGGAATTTCTTTAGTTGAGGTCAGTTTGAGTTTAATACAGTAAGTTGAAAAATTGGACCAAAATGATTCAGTTTTTGCTTTTATTACAATAACAAGCGATGGATATAGCATAATAAGTAGATAAAGAAATAGTTTAAAATGATCTATTTGATATGGCAAACAGTTCTACAGTGCCAGCGCCTTTGATCTGCTATCAAAGTATAAAAAAACGAATTTTAACGTTATCAAGATTATACGTAAAACTCAGAATTATTAGGTTTTTAATTAAGATGAAACCTTTATGCAAAAGGTTGAAAGTAAAAATATTTTACTTTCAACCTGAGTCCATCAGATCACTCATCATTTAGAGCGGATATTGAATCCCTTTGTCTAAAATACTGATCCATTGACGTTGACTGAACTCATCAAAGTTAGCAGGACCACCAAAGCGGCCACCATAACCTGACTCACCCATTCCACCAAAAGGTACGTGATATTCATTATTTACTGTCTGATCATTGATATGAATCATGCCACTTTTAATTTCTTTGGCTAACTCATAGGCCCAAGCAGTGTGTTTACTATGAATTGCCACAGCAAGACCATATTTCGATGAATTGACAATATCAACCGCTTCTTTGATGTCATCAAAAATAATGATCGGTGCTACTGGACCAAATATCTCATCGGTAAAAATCGGATCATTTTTATCGATGTTCGTTAAAATAGTTGGATGGAAAAACAGTTGTTCACCTTTACCACCACATTCCAATATAGCACCTTGACTTACCGCATCCTCAACCATACGGCTCACTTTTACATGCTGAGCCTGATTAATAAGTGGACCTAATTGTGTATCAGGCGAGGAGGGGTTGCCAACTTTTAGTGATAATGCTTTTTCTTTCAGTTTTTTAATATAGACACTCGCAATGCTACGATGCACTAAATGACGTCCAGTCTGCATACAAATTTGCCCCTGATGTAGAAAAGTTCCCCAGACAGCATTATTTACAGCGATCTCTAAATCTGCATCTTCACAAATAATCATCGCATTATTGCCGCCCAGTTCAAGCGCACATTTTTTTAATTGTTTAGCACAATCCACGGCAATTTTCTTACCGATAACAGTTGAACCTGTGAAAGAGATCATATTCACTTGAGGGTGATTCACTATCGTCTCACCAATTTCACTTTCGCCATTCAATACCTGAAAAACACCTGATTGCAAACCTGCCATTTCAAATAGCCAGGCTAAAAGAGAACCTCCCGTAACATTACTAAATTCTGAAGGCTTTAATATCACACTATTGCCCATTGCTAAAGCTGGTGCTATAGAGCGGATAGATAATAATAAAGGAAAGTTCCAAGGGGAGATTACACCGACAATACCGATAGGAACACGTAACCATACATTGGTTTTATTGGGGATAGCGGATGGAAAAATCTCACCTGATGCAGACATTGGCATAGATGAAGCCATGTATAATTGTTCGATACAGGCATTGGCTTCCCAGCCAGCTTTAAGCGCTGTTGATCCACACTCTTGAATGTTCCAATCAATAAAAGTTTGAATATTTTGCTCAAAAATTTGTGCGGCCTTTCTCAGGACCTTGGCACGTGTTTCAAATGTTGTATTTTTCCATATGTGTTGGGCTTGCATCGCTATTTGAACTGAAGTATTGACATTATCTACAGAAGAAAGCTGTACAGATGAAATAATCTCCCCAGTTGCTGGATTTATAATTTCACGTGAAGCGTTATTGGTTTTAACCCAAGTTCCTTGAAAAATATGTTCTTTCCAAATTTGTTCTATGATTTTTGTTTGTATATTCATGACTTTATCCTTTCGTCGTGAGTTGAACTTGAGACACCTTCTGATGTGTAAATAAAGCAATAACAATTGCGCCTATAATTCCGGGCAGTGCAAATACCATGAAGTTTTGCTCAAATGGCAAATTCATTGCGAGTAAAAATCCGCCGAATAATGGGCCAGAAATTGCACCAAATCGGCCCATTGCTGCGGCAAAACTGACACCTGTTGAACGAATATTCGCAGGATAGAAGTCCGCAGCTAAAGTGTGAATAACAGACATGGAACCAACAGTTGCGCCACCTGCGATCACTAGCAATATGCTCAGGACAAATGCAGGAGGGTGAAATCCTAGGCAGCTAATCGAAGCTGACGCAAGTAAATAACCAAAAATTAATGTGGGTTTTGATCCCCATTTATCAGCGAGGATTCCAAAAATTAAAGTGCCTAGAATCGCTCCAATGTTGAGTGTTACTAAAAATGTGATACTAGAGCCGAGAGAATATCCACCGACATTCATCAGTTTAGGTAGCCAAGTATTTAGACCAAATACCATAAGCATAACCATGGCAAATCCCGACCAAATCAGCAGAGTTCTGACAGTTTTGCCTTCTGTAAATAGACCAAGAACAGGTATTTTTTGCGTATTTGCTGTCATGTCTACAACATAGTGCATATTGTTTTCATGCTTATGGTTAGGATTTAATTTTTTTAGTGTGCTAATCACATCTATTTGACGGTTTTTATGAATGAGATAGCTGATGGATTCTGGAAAAGTCTTATACATTAATGGAATCAAGAAAATACATGTGCCAGCAATCCAAAAAGTTGCTTGCCATCCAAAAACTGGAATCAAAAACAAGCCTGCTAAGCCGGAAAGTATGGCGCCAACACCATAAAAGGCGAGTACTAAGTTAATCAAACGATTACGATGTGAACCAGGCGCCATCTCTTTAATAATTGTCACCAAATTGGGGACTGCACCACCTAGTCCGACACCCGTGAGTAATCTGCAAATAAAGAATGTTGTTGTATCATGTGCAAAGCCATTCATCGTGACGGCGAGACTCGATAAAATCGTACAAGCAATAATGATATTTTTTCGACCGAATTTATCAGCCGCCATACCGAGAGTAACAGCACCAAGCATCATCCCCATTAAAGATGCCGCACCGAGAAGTCCTGCTGTTTGGGGCGAAAGTTGCCATTCAAGCATTAAGTGGGGGAGAACAGAGCCATA
Source organism: Acinetobacter sp. RIT698 (assembly GCF_009668065.1). Lineage (NCBI taxonomy): Bacteria > Pseudomonadati > Pseudomonadota > Gammaproteobacteria > Moraxellales > Moraxellaceae > Acinetobacter > Acinetobacter sp. RIT698. The sequence continues at coordinate 13,658 of NZ_WJYH01000063.1, read as the reverse complement.
AATTACAAGGTCATATCCATCAAATAACATAATAACAGCACACCAAAAGACTAAAATTTTATGGTGTTTATTGAGAGGAACCTTATCAATAAGGTCTACAGCATTAATATTTTGCATCGCTTCCTATCCTTTGGATAGAATCAAAAGTTATCTATAATTCAACGTAGTGAATTTCAATCCCTTTTAACTCAATAGCTTTTTCTCCAGGCATCCACTACCTGAAAAGATTTTATAATCAATGATTTCTCATGATCTTTATAAATCATATAGTTTATTATTTTTATAGATCAAATTAATAAAACATATTATGCAATATATGTTTTATCTATATTTATTTTCTATACTGAAATATTAAATTTTTAATGAATTGAAATATAAGAATAAATAATTATTGAAAAAAGCAGAGAATTACTAAAACAGTGTCCGTTATATTTGGCATTGCAACGCACCAACATAGAAGCAAGCAGTCAACGTCCAAGTCATTATTTTTATTTCATTTCGTTGTGATCGGTTAAAATCTCTTTTAAAAAATTTATAAACCATTTTTGTGCAGAGGTATCAGCTGACTTTTTATACCAATGTAGAGTTACATCGAAACAAGGCAATTCAAAAGGCACATCAAAAATTTGAATATCAGAATTGTGTTTAAAATATTCACCTATTCGAGAAGGTACAGTGACAATTAAATTATGTTTGGCAATGAGCTCCCCTAAAATACTGAACTGAGGAACTTGTAGTTTAATTTTTCGTCTTAATCCTTGTTTACTTAAATAATTTTCTACTAGGTTATGACCTGTAGATGCGGGTACAACAGCATGATTGCCTTTTAAGAAATTATCTAAAGTAAATTTATTGCCTTCTAGAACGATCCCTCGACTGACTAAACAAGTATATTTTTCTTCAAATAACGTTAAAGTATTTAAACTTTTGTCCTCTAAATTTTTATTGCATATTGCCGCATCAACCTTACCAGTGATTAACCAATCCGATAATTTATTCATATCGACAGTCGTTATTTCCAATGTTATGTGGGGTGCATGGATTTCTAGGTGTGACAAAATGATAGGGAGGAAATATAAGCCACCGATGTCTGTTAAAGCAATTCTAAAGCACCTTTCACTCGTCTTGGCATCAAAGTTTTTTACTTCACTGACAACACCTTCAATCTCAACAAGATGATGATTCAATGATTCATACAACTGAGTTGCATAAGTTGTTGGAATCATACCTTCTTTTGTTCTAATAAATAGCTGATCTTTAAATAAATATCTTAATCTGGATAAATTGTGACTTACTGATGGTTGAGTAATATTTAAATGCACAGCAGCTGTACTCACGCTACGTGTATTGTAGATTGTGACAAAAGCCCGAATTAAATTTAAATCCACCATAATAGATACCACTAATATTTATTAGAAAAAATAACAATTTGACTAATAATACATAAAAAAATAAATTTAGCAAATCAGTTATGGAACTGACTTGTTAAGAGAAATTAACAATAGGGAATTTAAAGTAAGCAATGCTTTGATGATGGAAGGAACAATTTTATCAACGTCAAACATCTAGTTTTTAAATTTCTTTGAGTCACTTCTTATTTTATTCACTGATCATATTGCACTCAATGTTGAAATGATAAAAACAATCAGCTTTGTATTCTCAACTTAAGTTGATCACCATCATGTAGGCACTCAATATCGATAGGAACCGAGATATTTGCTCTACATGATTTACATCATTATTTCAGCTTGGTGGCTTCCCTCATTTGGAAAGTTGGAGAAAGGACATGCCACGTATTCCTATAATAAATACCAGCCATCTAGATCGTATCGATGAGTTGTTTGTAGACAATGTCGATACGGGTGAATTTAAACTTCATCGTTCAGTTTTTACTGATCAAGCGTTGTTTGAACTTGAAATGAAATACATTTTCGAAGGTAACTGGGTGTTTTTGGCACATGAAAACCAGATCCCAAATAACAATGACTACTACACCACCTATATCGGTCGTCAACCGATCATCATTGCACGTAACCGTGCTGGTGAACTCAATGCCATGATCAATGCCTGCTCGCACCGTGGTGCACAGCTTTGTCGTTATAAACGTGGCAATAAGGCCACCTATACTTGTCCTTTCCACGGTTGGACATTTAATAATTCAGGAAAATTGTTGAAAGTTAAAGATCCTTCTGATGCAGGTTACTCAGATGGCTTTAACAAAGACGGTTCACACGACCTAAAAAAAGTTGCGCGTTTTGAAAATTACAAAGGATTTTTGTTTGGTAGTTTGAATCCTGATGTTTCTTCACTTAAAGAGTTCTTAGGTGAAGCGACGAAAATCATCGATATGATTGTGGATCAGTCCGAAGATGGTCTAGAAATCTTACGTGGTGCATCTACCTATACTTATGAAGGTAACTGGAAGCTGACTGCCGAAAATGGTGCCGATGGTTATCATGTTTCCGCCGTTCACTGGAACTATGCTGCAACCACACAACAGCGAAAGGAAAAGCAGGCACAGGATAATATTCGCGCCATGAGTGCCGGTGGTTGGGGTAAGCAGGGCGGTGGCTGCTATGGCTTTGAACATGGTCATATGTTGTTGTGGACACAATGGGCCAATCCAGAAGATCGCCCGAACTATGCACGTTATGAGGAGTATATCGACAAGTTTGGTGGAGCAATGGCTAAATGGATTGTTGAGCGTTCACGTAACCTTTGCCTCTATCCAAATGTTTACTTAATGGATCAATTTGGTTCACAGATTCGTGTATTGCGTCCGTTAAGTGTGAATAAAACTGAAGTGACGATTTACTGCATTGCACCAAAAGGTGAAGCACTTGATGCACGTACCCGCCGTATTCGCCAGTATGAAGATTTCTTTAATGCATCAGGTATGGCAACACCTGATGACTTAGAAGAATTCCGTGCGTGTCAAGCTGGTTATGCCGGTATTGAACTCGAATGGAATGATATGTGCCGTGGCTCTAAGCACTGGATTTATGGTCCAGATGACGCAGCCCAGGAAATTGGTTTAAAACCTATATTAAGTGGCATCAAAACTGAAGATGAAGGCCTATACCTTGCACAACATCAATATTGGTTGAGCTCAATAAAACGTGCGATTGCCAGAGAAAAAGAGCTTGCAGGACAACAAGATTTGGGAGAAACCGTATGAATACCCCAACCAATTTAGACAATATAAGTCTCGAGCAAGTGACCCAGTTTTTATATCGTGAGGCACGTTATTTAGATGAGGAACAGTGGGATGAATGGTTACAGTGCTATGCGCCCGAGGCTTCTTTCTGGATGCCAGCATGGGATGATGATGATCAACTGACAGAAGACCCACGATCAGAAATTTCGTTGATTTACTATCCGGATCGCCAAGGTTTAGAAGATCGTGTATTTCGGATTAAAACAGAACGTTCATCTGCGACCATTCCTGATACCCGTACCAGCCATAATATTTCCAATATTGAGATTGTGGAACGTGATGGTGACGAAGTCACGGTACGTTTTAATTGGAACACTTTGAGTTTCCGCTATAAAACCAACTACAGCTATTTCGGCATGTCATGTTATGTGATCGACTTTTCAACTGAACAACCCAAAATCTTAAGTAAGTATGTTGTGCTTAAAAACGATTATATCAACCAAGTGATTGATATTTACCACCTGTAAACACATTGCTCAGCCAAATGGAATGTTGGTTCAGTTTTAGCAGTTTTTAGACTTTTTGGAATCAATAATTTAAATAATCAAAAGGAAATGTTAAAGATGGATAGGTTAAATCAAGGGACTAATATATTTAAAATGATACTTATGGCGATTGTGGCTGGTGTATCGAGTAACAGCAGTTTTGCCAATATCAGTCAGAATGAACATAACGAACTCAGAAAAGAACTTATGGCACTTCAGAAAGAGGTTCAAAACTTAAAAAATGAGAATAGTCTGCAGTTACAATCTGCACCGTCGATGTCCATGATAGAAAAAAAGAGATCTACAGAGGTCAATATTTATGGATTTATACGCGCTGATGCAACCTATCAAGCTACTGGTGCATCGACAATGTATAATAATATCAATGCTGTACCATTAAAAAATACCCATGAGGAATATAAGCAACGTGATCGATTCCGTGCGACTGCTGCTGCTACACGTATCGGAGCAAACTTCAGGACTGAAACACCAGTAGGGGAAATAAAAGGTAAGATTGAAACAGATTTTTTTGGTGGTGCAACAAGAGATCAATTTCGTATACGTCATGCTTATTTGACATTTGATAAATGGTTAGTCGGTCAGACATGGTCAAATTTTATTGCACCTGAATATTTACCTGAAACTATTGAGCCTGCTTCATATGTTGGAGGATCCTTATTGCGAGTACCTGTGCTTAGGTATACAGATAAGATTACGGATCAGACAAGTTTTGTTATTAGTATCGAAGACCCTAAATATACAGCTGCCACTGATCCTGACAATGAAATGAGATTACCTGCGTTCGTTGGACGTATTAACCATAATTTTGATAATGGCTCATTAATTTCAGGTCGTAGTTTCCTTGCAGAAAAGAAAACAGCAAATGATGAAAAGTTAGCTTGGGGAATCGGTTTGGGGGGAAAATATCTAATCTCTCCTAATACAATATTGAAGGCTGATTATTATCATGTAAAAGGAGATGGCCGGTTTTTAGCTTGGAGTAATAGTGGCTATGCTTTGGATATAAATAATCAGATGCATGAAAATGAGTTTGATACGATCTCGTTAGGAATAACGCATAAGTTTAATCCTAAATTACGTTCTACGATTGGTTATGGCTATATGAAAGCCAATGATAGTAGCACGTTTGCAAATTTAAAATATGATGATAATACACAAAATAAGCAACTTTGGCAGGGCTGGGCAAATGCGATTTATAGCCCATTCAAGTCGATAGATTTTGGATTAGAATATGTTTATGGACAGCGAGAAACTTTCAATGATTTAACAGGTGTAGATAATCGCTTTAACATGATGATTAGCTATGATTTTTGATCACTATATTTTTATAATAATTTGATGCTTGGTATATATCTACATTAATCATCCAATTTTAGCTTCTTAGCTAAAGTGTTAATGATCTGTGGTTGGGAAAGTCTGCCAATTTAACTTATGCTCAAGCGGTGTAGTCATGAAATAGTTTGAAATTTATTTCGCATCAACGCCTGATGAATGTCATCAGGCGTTTTATATTTCAGAACATATATGCTCTATGAGTATTATAAACTTCTATAGGTTATGCTCTTTATGTATTTATTCATGATGTGACCAGAGATAGCTTGGCTGCACAGTCACGGATTTTACCTAGTGATGTGATCACACAAGTAAATAACAAGAAAGTAAATCCAACGAGTGATTTTGTTGATGCTATTTCTGAGCTACAGAAAAATACGGTAGCGCGTGTTGCGATTGTTCGTGAAGGGCAACATGCTATGATTGGATTACGTATTCAATAAATACAACTGATCAGAATCAGCCACTCAAAGGGTGGCTTTTTTATGTCAAACTTATACGGATGGTTGAAAAAGTGGAAAAGGAAAGAAGATATGAGTTCAGTATTTGATTTAAAAATCGAAGTAAAACCAGAGCATATAGATGTCTTAGGTCATGTAAACAATGTGGTCTATGTACAATGGATGCAGGATATTGCATCTGCACATATCGAAACATTGGGTGTTGGACTCGATCAATATTTAGAAATGAAACATGCAATGGTTGCTGTAGAACATCATGTTCAGTATCGCAAAGCAGCAATGTTAGATGATGATATTATTTTGAGAACTTGGTTATACGAGATCAACGCACTTTATTCTTTCCGTCAGTATGCTTTTTTTAATGCCAAAGATAAAAGCTTGCTCTTTACTGGCAATACTAAATGGGCATGTATAGAAATTGCTTCAGGGCGTCCGAAACGGATGTCACCGACTTTTATCCAAGCCTATCAACCCATTAATTCTGAAATAGATCCTTTTGATTTAAGTTCAATCATTTAAATTACTTGGATTTTTAGATGAAGTGCAATAACGCATAAAGAAAATCTTATATTTAATGAAAGCGACCTCTCTGTTATACACGAGAGGTCGGTATGTTTTATATCAATTCGACTCGTGGAAAGTCTACTGGCGTATCTAGTGCAATATTGATGTAGTTAGTGAATATATTCAAAGCCACATGCGCCATGATCTCAATGATTTGTTGGTCATTAAAACCTACATTGCGAAGTGTTGTGATATCAGCATCAGTCATCTGAGCACGTTGATTGACCACCATTAAAGCAAAAGTCAGTGCTGCTGCTGTTTTATCATCAGCTGCTTTTCCTATTTGCGCTTCAGCCATTTCAGCAGCGCTAGCGCCAGCATTTTGACCGAGTACAGTATGTGCTGCTAAGCAATATTCACAGCGGTTTAAATTGGCGATTGCAACAGCAATCTGTTCACCTAATTTTGCACCAAGTGTACCTTTACCTAAGGCAGCAAAAGCGGACCACATGCTTTGTAAAGCTGCTGGCGAATTTGCCACTGCCTTAAACATATTTGGAGTCGTGCCAAAAGCTTGTTGAATTTGGGTTAATAAAGGTTGACTTGCTTGGGGTGCAAGTTGAGTGTCAAGGTTGATACGTGACATGTTATTCTCCTTAAAGGATCGTAGTGATAGTAGAAGTGCATCAAACTTTGATTATTATGTGTAAATTCACTGTATGATTAGATACAATATGTTCATAAAATATATCAATTCGTTCAAATGAAAACGATTCACCCCATTGATCGCCTTTCAGGTCTACTTGACCGTTTCCGTATGCAGGCAGAGTTGTACCATACTGGTGTGTTATGTGGCGTCAGCCATTTTGATGCTTGTGAAGGGTTTGGCTATTTACATGTCTTACGTCAGGGACAACTGGAAGTCAGTCATCCAGCTATGGCGCATTTGCCAAGACGTATGCGTTTTGATGAACCAACGCTACTTTTTTATCCTGGCCCAATTACACATCATTTTCATAACCCGCCCAGAGAAGGTGCTGATTTTACCTGCGCGCGGTTGATACTGGATGGTGGGCAACAGAATCCACTGGTAAGGGCATTACCTGCCGTAATTGCACTTCCTCTAGCGCGTGTACAAGGATTGGATCAGGCGCTTGCGCTATTATTTGCTGAAACAGACCATGCCCGTTGTGGGCAACGATTATTAGCGAATCGGTTATTTGAAGTGGTGGTACTTCAACTATTACGTTGGTTATTAGATCATCCTCATGAAGCAGGGGTAAGCACTGGACTTATTATTGGTCTTTCAGATCCACGTTTGGCGCGCACGCTGGTGGGAATACATGAATATCCAGGTGAATCGTGGACACTAGAGCGCATGGCTGAACTGGCATGTATGTCTAGAACAGCTTTTGCCAATACCTTCCGTGATGTGATGGGACAGACACCAGCTGAATATTTAACAGACTGGCGTATTGCTTTGGCACAAAGTAGATTGCGTGAAGGGCATTCAATTAAAATATTGGCTGAAGAACTGGGTTATGCTAATCCATCAGCATTATCTCGCGCATTTTCAGTCAGGGTAGGCATGTCTCCCCGAGAATGGTTGACCAGCCATCCTGTCTAATGCTTAGTTAATGGTGATCTTTAACGAAAGTAAGATTGAGTAAGACAGTTCAATTTATATTGAACTGTCTGAGTTTAATGATCTATGAGTTGAGTTAACTTAAACACTTCATCGATTGGAAAATTGAGCAGGGGAATCGACCATTACGGCTTCAGCACCTAACTGTTTTGCTATTCGATAGTCTGCTTCAGAATTGATACCGAACAGGACAATACGATTTGCTGCTTGTGTCCTAAAGCAGTTCATAATTTCCTTATCCCAAACAAACTCTGCTTTTGAACGGCCTTCACCTAAGGTATAGGTTTCTACAACCTCAACCTGCCGTCTTAACTCCAAACCATGCCACCCAATTGGTTCTTGAGCAGCCTGACAATTATGGTTCAGCGCGACACGAGCTAAAATATCCCGAGTATCATCTCTTGCAACAAAATACGGAATTTGACCGACCTGTTTGACGGCATCTGTATAACGGCGTTCAGTAGAGTAGAGCCTTACTCGGTTAAGTGAGTTGGTGGAAACGAGTACACGTTTAATAGCCGTAGCAATTTGCACCGGATCTGCATCAGGCGATTTAATATCAATATAAAAAGTGGTTCGAGGAAATTGAGTAAGCACCTGTTGAAGTGTTGGGATACGGATTCCTTTACCTCTCCATGGGTAAATTGTTTGTTGTCCTGCATTGCGGGCGACATTCCATCCAGCATCCAAGCCCTGTAATTGTTTTACAGTATATGCAGAGACCAAACCTTGGCCATTACTTAAAGCATTCAGATTATTAGGGCGATAGAGTACAGGAACACCATCATTACTTAACTGTACGCTGATCCAGATCACATCTGCGTGATTCCTTAAAGCGAGATCAATTGCATAGGCTGTGTTCTCAGGTGCATCTGCCGTTCCACCGCGATGCGCAACAATTAGTGGTGATTGACCAGTTTGATTTGAGTAAGGTGCTGCATTTAATGCCATGCTATGTAATCCATGACCGAATATGCATATCAACATGATGTTTTTAAACAAGCTATTTTTCATAATAATATTGCAACCTATTGATTAAAATTTATAGCCATATTGGAGTCTTATGCCATTTTCACTATATTTTTTCGCGAGCTGTCCTTCATAATTGACCGAAAACCCGTGGGTGTTGGCGATATCGACATTGAAACCAAAATTGATGATGCCTGTGTTCTGATTATTGGGAACATCTAAATAACCAGCATCTCCAGCAATCAGTGAGTTATTTGATATAAATGTTAATTTGCCCGCTTTATCATTATTTTTTAAACGGTTTTGCCATGCTAAGCTTGCATTTAAACTTAGAGATGTTGTATCCCATACGTTCCATTTTTGAGATATATCCAGACCGACAGTTGAAGATACACGGTCAATATTCGTTTTTTCACTATTTAGTGAATAGTATCCATTACTTTGTTGAATGGAATCATTTTCTAAGTAGTCGTATGCAACACCGATAAATGGTTCCATATATAGGTTATTGTGTCGCAATGCATAGCCCATCTCAGCGTTCAACTGATAAGTACGACCATTGTATTTTGCATTAAATTGACCATCATTCTGATCATTAAATCGTGATTTAACCTCATTACGTCCCAATGTACCACTGAAACGAAAATTGATTTGATCAATTTGAGTCCCTGTATAGATACCGAACTGATAATTATCGATTTTAGCATTGGCATTATTTTTGTTATTTAAATCTTTGCTATTAATGGCTGCAGTTATTCCGATTGCCCAATCTCCAAGTGTAGTATCTGCGCCTAAAGCTAGACCCTGCCTCTGAACATTATAATCATGCATCTTGGCATTGCTGAGATTATTCCATTCCCCCAGACGAGACTTGCTTTTTGAGTCTGAAAAATCTATCCAAGCATTATTACTGTTCTCCTGATTACGTTGAATATAGCGTAGACGTTGATTGGTTAAACGACGATTGCGATCCATATCCTGAAATTCTTCTGCCAGAATATCGCCATGAATTGATGCAATTTGGGTCGCTTTTTCAGCTCTAGCTTGCTCCAATAACTTTGCTTCAGCAGCGGCTTTATCGGCAGCAGCTTTATCGGCAGCGACTTTTTCCGCGGCAGCTTTCTCTGCGGCAGCTTTATCGGCAGCGGTTTTCTCAGCAGCAGCTTTCTCAGCAGCGGCTTTTTCCGCGGCAGCTTTATCGGCAGCAGCTTTTTCAGCAGCGGCTTTCTCTGCGGCAGCTTTCTCTGCGGCAGCTTTCTCTGCGGCAGCTTTCTCTGCGGCAGCTTTCTCTGCGGCAGCTTTCTCTGCGGCAGCTTTCTCAGCAGCAGCTTTTTCAGCAGCGGCTTTCTCTACGGCAGCTTTCTCAGCAGCGGCTTTATCGGCAGCAGCTTTTTCCGCGGCAGCTTTCTCAGCGGCAGCTTTTTCAGCAGCGGCTTTTTCAGCAGCAGCTTGATCCGCGGCAGCTTTATCGGCAGCAGCTTTATCGGCAGCGGCTTTCTCAGCAGCAGCTTTTTCCGCGGCAGCTTTATCGGCAGCGGCTTTTTCAGCAGCGGCTTTATCGGCAGCGGCTTTATCGGCAGCGGCTTTTTCAGCAGCGGCTTTCTCGGCAGCAGCTTTTTCCGCGGCAGCTTTATCGGCAGCGGCTTTATCAGCAGCGGCTTTATCGGCAGCAGCTTTTTCAGCAGCGGCTTTTTCAGCAGCGGCTTTCTCTGCTGCGGCTTTATCGGCAGCGGCTTTATCAGCAGCAGCTTGATCCGCGGCAACTTTCTCTGCTGCGGCTTTATCGGCAGCGGCTTTATCGGCAGCGGCTTTTTCAGCAGCAGCTTGATCCGCAGCAGCTTTCTCGGCAGCAGCTTTCTCGGCAGCAGCTTTTTCCGCGGCAGCTTTATCGGCAGCGGCTTTTTCCGTGGCAGCTTTCTCGGCAGCAGCTTTTTCCGCGGCAGCTTTATCGGCAGCAGCTTTTTCAGCAGCAGCTTTCTCTGTGGCAGCTTGATCCGCGGTAGCTTTTTCAGCGGCAGCTTTATCGGCAGCAGCTTTTTCAGCGGCAGCCTTGTCAGCAGCGGCTTTTTCAGCAGCAGCTTTTTCAGCAGCGGCTTTCTCGGCAGCGGCTTTATCGGCAGCGGCTTTATCAGCAGCGGCTTTATCAGCAGCAGCTTTTTCCGCGGCAGCTTTATCGGCAGCAGCTTTTTCAGCAGCGGCTTTTTCCGCGGCAGCTTTTTCAGCAGCGGCTTTTTCCGCGGCAGCTTTTTCAGCAGCGGCTTTTTCAGCAGCGGCTTTCTCGGCAGCGGCTTTTTCAGCAGCGGCTTTCTCGGCAGCAGCTTTTTCCGCGGCAGCTTTCTCAGCAGCGGCTTTCTCGGCAGCAGCTTTTTCCGCGGCAGCTTTCTCAGCAGCGGCTTTCTCGGCAGCAGCTTTTTCCGCGGCAGCTTTCTCAGCAGCAGCTTTCTCAGCAGCAGCTTTCTCAGCAGCAGCTTTCTCAGCAGCAGCTTTCTCAGCAGCAGCTTTTTCAGCAGCGGCTTTCTCAGCAGCAGCTTTCTCAGCAGCAGCTTTATCGGCAGCGGCTTTTTCCGCGGCAGCTTTCTCAGCAGCAGCTTTATCGGCAGCGGCTTTCTCTGCGGCAGCTTTATCGGCAGCAGCTTTATCTGCAGCAGCTTTTTCCGCGGCAGCTTTATCTGCAGTTAAGTCCCTGAATTGTAATTTAAGTTTCTTATCTTCTTCAGTTTTTGTTAATTCTGGTTGAATATTTTCAGTAGCAATCGATGTAAGATAGTTATTATTAAATATTCCATTAATTTTTGTAGCATCCATTAAGGTATATTCATTACCTTGATAGCGGAGGGTATCATTTTTCCCAAGTAATTTATCTGGGCTTTGTTCATAGGTCTGGAAGTTAGCTCCATTTAAATAAGCATTACCCCGAACAACCAATTTGTCCACTTGCTCATTTTTGTCTCTAATTTTGGCTGAATATGTGGCGTCAGGGCTAAATTTAATATCTCCATTAATAGTAAATGTACTAAATCCTGTTTGATTGTAAAGTGATGGTGCAAATCTGCCACTATTGATTTCGATTGTTGCAGACTGACCTTGACCAGAAAGTGTCCCTAATTTATTGACAATAATGCCTGAAGATAAAGATCCTGTGATATCAATACCACCTTCATTAATGAAAGTATTGCCTGCATAGGTATTGTTTCCCGATAACTGTAATGTTCCACTACCTTTTTTAATCAGACCACCGCTACCAGCGATATTGTTTGACCAAGTATCGAATGAACATTCAGCTGCATCACAACTACGTTCTCTGGTTGTGCCAATATCATATTTTATCCCTTGGCCCATATTGACGGTGAAATCACCATTTCCAAAAGTATTGGCCAGATTATCCAGATCATCACCCAAATTTTGTTTTACATCCTCAGCAAGCATGTTTTTTACATCATCCGCTGAAGCAAACATTGCTGGTCCTTTAATGGCGTTTTCCAGATCAATTTTTCCCCAACCAAAGTATTTATCAATTACTTTGGCACGACCATCAGTTACTCTACCATTTTCATCCATATCAGCAGCTGTGGTTTTTAAAACAGAAACAGTCTGGCTGGAGCTCATATAGGGAAAGCGTTCCATAAGAACAGCGAGAGCACCTGTGGCATGTGGTGCAGCCATTGAGGTTCCAGTCATATACTCATAATTATCAGCAAGCTTTCCATCTTCAACTTTAAATGTTGAACTATAAATCCCTGTTCCGGGCGCTGCCACACACCACAATGCGGTATAACCACATTGTGAAGACCCTGTATACAGTGTTTCTTTGGTGCTATCGTCATTCACCAAAATTTGAGTTTGTCGAAGACCTTGACCGACTTGTTCCCACAAATAGTCTTCTTTGCCAATTGCAAGATTTGCTTGACGTAAATATTTTTTATTTTGAAAAGTAACTTCAAAAAATTGTAAATCATCACCCGCACTGAGCGTTTCACTATCTTCTGGAACAGTGATTTCTTTACTGCGAACCAATGTTAGATTACTGACAGTAAGATAATTGGGCAGTAAGTCATTATAAACGATAGGCATCCCTTGAAAGGCACCAGGTTCGTTATAATGATTGTAATTTCCAGCAGCAAAAACGTTGACTACGCCTTGTTTTCCAGCTTCTCGAAGGGCCCTGATTTGGTTGACAAGCCCATTGTTTGATTTGTCATTTGCCCCAAAATTGAATTTTTGACCATTACGCTCAATTATACCGTCTTCAGCTTCAACTACATCTTTCACTGTAATTGAAATTTTAGATTCCCCCCTTTTCGTGGGGGTGGTCGTATATATGACTCGATTTAAAAAATCATAGGGTCTGTTTTTATCAGACTTTTTTTCAAAGTCTTTTACTGTTGATGTGCTTATACCATCGATACCAATCAAGTCTTTCCATTGAGAATCTTCAGGATTGATGCCATAGTCTTTATCTCCCTCTGTACCCCAGCTATTATTAATTAGACGAACTGCCGTAGTGTCGAGAAAAGGGTAAATATTATTATTCATATGTTGTGCAAAAATATCTGCACCATAGGCTACGCCGTGCATGCCTTGATCATTCTTTTTAGCACCAATGATCCCAGAAACATGAGCGCCATGGGTATAATCTTCGGCATTGAATCCGTCAGCTACTTTACTGCCGATACTTAAGTCTGAATTATGTTCTTTACCATCTTTATTGGGTGTAACAAATGTGAGTTTGTCAGTAAGTTCGCTTATTCCTGAGGGAAAGTCTGAATCTGCAACCCCAATGGCAATTCCCTTACCCGTATAGCCTTTTTCATAAGCATACTGCGCACCAATACGACTTAGTCCCCAATTGGCATTGAACTCATCAGTTTCAGCACGCAGTGGTACTGCAAAGGAGGACGATGAAATAATCGGATACCCCAGCAAAATACTACGTAACAGTATGCTTAACGTTTTTTCTTTAAATATACGTTTCATCTAAATTTCTTAACCCTGTAAGTTTTTGTTTCTGTCGTTTATGTATGTGG
>NZ_WJYH01000062.1:0-21571 GCF_009668065.1 Acinetobacter sp. RIT698 | reverse complement strand
GTAAAGCTAAATCATTTAATTTAATTTTTTCGACAATTTTTCTTAATTCATCATTCGACCAATATGTTGATGAATCAGAACTTGAAGAAACCCATTTTAATAATTCAAATATTTCATCGTGACAAAAATTATCTTTTTGATAATTAATTACTCTAGAAATAATATTTTGTTTTCCAAAATCTAATACCCTATATTCTAGAACTCCTTTAAATACTAATTCATATCTAACCTCACAATCTATTCTCACAAATAGTGTAAGGATATCCTCTTTATTATCAAAGAATACCCCTTCAACTACTCCATCATGAATTATTTTTAATAAATTATTTAAACTCATAAATAAACCTAATTTCACCTAACATATTTATCTTTATCAGGGTCATAAGGTCTTCCAGTACCTCTAATAGGCTTACCTGTAGCACTTCTTTCCCAATCGCGTACATGTGGAATATCTGAATCATAATCTATATCCAAAGCTCTCGATTGATCATGTGCTTGATCAGCATAGATATCGGCTTCATTAAGTCAGGACTAGGAATAAACTGTTCTAATTGTTGTTCCGAGATACTCAGTAAATTTCCAAGCATTGGCATTACCATGGCTCATTTTCATTGATCTTGTATCGTTATAAAACAAAAAGCCATACAAATGTATGGCTTTCCTTGAGTGATTCAATAATTTAAATCATCAATTTAGATTTTTCTGAGCTTGACCATATTGGTCAGCCATCACTTCAACCAATTGATCAGGTTTAATATACTTCTTAATCACAGCATCCACATCTGCTTTGGTCAATTGAGCAAACTCTTGATCTCTTAAAGCACGACTATCCATTTTCTTATTGCGTTCAAGCTGGCTGTTTAACATACGATGAATCACACGCTCATCTTCTAAAGACGTCACACGTTGCTTCATGATATTGGCTTTAGCCGCTTCCAACTCCTGACTGGTTACTCCAGTCGCTAATAAGTCATTCAGCACTTTACGCACCACTTGCGATACTTCAGCAGATTTCCCTGCTGTGTAATTGGCTTCGATCGACAATGCACCTGCTTCATTAAAAGAGTCCAAGTTTAATTGACTACCAAAGCCATAAACCAACGCATTTTTTTCACGAAGCTCTTGTCCTAAACGAGAAGACAATTGCGAGTCACCCAAAATATAACTAAAGACAATCAGTGCTGCGGCATCTTTATTGTCCACACCTACAGGCAAGGTCTGCAAAGCTTGATAACTGCCAAACTCACGTTGTTCTGAAAGGGCATGCACTTTCTGCGCTTTATACGTGGTAAATTCTGTTGATAGACGCTGATAAGGTTGTTTAGCTGACCAATTTCCAAATTGTTGCTCAAGTAACTTCTTGATCGGTTTTGCATCATATTGCCCAGTGATAGAAATAAAGGCATGGTCCATTGCAAAGTATGTTTTATATAAATCGACAACTTGTTGGTTGGTTGCTGCTTGAATCTGTTGTTTAGCCAGTTCTGGTTCAAAATGATAACGTAAATCACCCGGCTGATAGGTTTCAAGTAAGCGTGCAATGGTTAAAGAGGATACTGTTTCAGGCTCAGTATATGGTCGATCCAAACTAGATAAGCTTTGTAATTTAATTAAATCAAATTGCGATTGTTCAAATTTAGGGCTCTTCATCACCGACACGATATATTTAAAGAACTCTTCAAATTTTTCTTTTTTCGCTGAAATTTGAATGGTAATCCCGTTATCCGATGCAGTCGCAGTTGCTCCACCACTTGCTTCAATAGTTTTATCTGCAATGTTCTGTAAACTATATTGCTCAGAAGCACGTAATAATAAATAAGCCGTAAAATCGAGGATTTGTGCCTTATTCATTAAAGATTCAGCTGTACCAAAATTGACCTCAATGGTTGCATAGGTTTTATCATCACGTGTCGAGGTTGGGAATAAAGCATACTTCATTCCATTTTTTAAAGTGCCACGTTGAATCTTTTTCTCTGTTGCAGTTAAATATTGTTTCGATTTTTCAACATATTGAGCAACTTCAGCTTGATAAACACTGACATCTTTTAACGGTTCTACTGCAGCAGCTTGTTGATCTAAAGTTTTTGGTTTTTCAGCAGCTTGCTTTTGCTCCAAGGCCTTTTTCTGATCTTCAGGTGTCGGTTGAATATCACCATTAAAACGGTGCTGCTCAGTTAAAAATGCTTTTAAAGTTGCATTAGTTTCAGCTACGCTTAACTTTTGAATGGCCTGTTGATCTTTAAAATATTGTGCCCAATTGCCATGCGATGACACCACATAATCACTCAACATACCACCGACAGCAGCGGCACTTGTCAATAAACTTTCATTGGCATTCTGGATCAGATTTTTAACTCGTTTTAATTCAACATCATCAAAACTTTTATTTTTTTCTACACCGGCAATTAACGCACTGTCAATTTTTTGGGCATCATGGTTTGGCGCATATATTGCTCCCATAAATACCAAGTTAAAATCATCATCTAACCATGTTGTTGACTGGACATTGGTCGCGACGCCAGTTTCTACCATGCTGGAATATAGATGACCACTCGGTTGTAAGGTATATAAATATGGCGCAAGTGCTAATACCGGCTGAATTTTTTCATTCTTACCATTCATATAAATATTGAATTTGGCAAGATCACTGCCCTTTTTCACCACAAAATTACGATTTTTTATGGTTGAAGAATCAAGTAAAGGCACTGTTGCTTGTTGAGGAATCTTACGTGCAGCAATTGCACTAAAGTTTTTATCAATCGCTTTTAAAACTTCTGCTTTATCAAATTTACCTGCAATCACCATCACCGCATTATTCGGTGCATACCAGTCTTTATAGAATTTGTTCAATTCATTCATTTTAATTGACTGTAGATCAGCAAGATCACCGATCGGTAAACGACCTAATGACTTGTTGCCGTAGGCTGCTTTCCACATTTGATCCATCAGCACAGCAAAAGGCTGATCCATACGCACTTCGCGTTCACGCATCACAATATTGATTTCTGAAGGAACGAATTGTTCTTGAAGCACCAATTTGTCCATACGTTGTGACTCTAAATAAATCACTTCGTTTAAGGTATTTTGGTCTGGACGTACAATATTGGTATATTTAGTCGAATAATAATCGGTACTGGCATTGGTCATTAACGTATATTGATCTAAACGGCGTTGAAATTCTTCGCCTTTTACATCTTGTGTGCCTTTAAACGCTAAATGTTCAAGTAAATGTGCAAGACCACCTTTGCCTTGTGGATCATTTAATGAACCAGTCAAATAAACCGTATTCATAAAGACTTTACTTTCTTTATCATTCGGTGCAAGTAAAACTCTAAAGCCATTCTCTAGCTTATATTCTTCGATATTATGTTCAGATTTAACAAGGATGGCTTGAGCAAAACTAGACGCACTAAAACCAAGAATACAAAGCGACAAGGTGAGTTTTTTCAACTGCATGAGCATAGGAGAATCCAGAATTTTTTAAATTTTAAACAGTTATAAGCTAAACATCTTAAGAAATTCTGAACAAAATTTATAGTAAAGTTTTGAAAAAAGAGCCGTTTATTTCAACGGCTTTTGTAATGATTTGAACATGTCTAGCTTAAAATCAATTTAAATAAAAATCTCAGCTTGCATAAATAACTGCGCATAGCCTGAAATTTCTATACGTTGACTGTCCTGAATATCACAAAACAATTTTCCACCACGCGCTGATGCTTGATAACCGATAAGTTGTGTTTTACCCAGCTTTTCAGCCCATAAAGGCGCTAAACCAGTATGCATTGAACCTGTTACAGGATCTTCATCTATCCCTTTATGCGGGGCAAAATAGCGAGCCACATAATCATAATCGTTTGAAGCTGCGGTAATGGTCACATCATAGCCTGCAGACTCCGCAGTTAATGCGGTACTCACATGATATTGTTCTGCAATTTTTCGGATATTGGGTAAGTTTGGTGTTGCATTTATCACGTCTTGTGCAGATTCACAAACTAGAATATAAGCTTGCGCATTGAGGTAGACTTCTTTAAAAGGCTGATCAATGACATGATTCAATAATTCTGGATAATCGATCACTTTTTGCGGCTGACGAATCGGGAAATTCATCTGGATCTTTCCATCCTCAGCTTGCTGGATGATAAAAATACCCAAATCTTTAACATGAAAATGAATCGTCTTCGCTTGGGTATAATCTTTAAATAAAACGAAAGCTGAAGCTAAGGTTGCATGTCCACAAAAATCGACTTCAACCTGTGGGGTAAACCAGCGAATTTGATAATTTTCATCATCAATGCGTTTTACAAAAGCAGTTTCTGCCAAATTATTTTCTAAGGCAATATTTTGCATCAAAGCATCATCCAGCCAGTCATCTAAGACCAATACAGCAGCAGGATTGCCCTTAAACAATTGTTGTGTAAAAGCATCAACTTGGTACATTTTCATTGTCAAAACTCCTCATTTTAATCTATTCTAAGTGATACTAAAAATGATTACAGATACAGTCTATGTTTTAAAATGGTTACAGTTAAAACTCTAGCTTGATCGTATTGACCATTTAAAATACAACTGTTTTATAGATTCATTTGAAGTTTATAACCTTTCCTAGATCAATAATTATGGAATAAGCACGATGAAAATAAGCATAAAACTCCAAAGCGTCGTTATAAGTAGCCTAATCCTATGTTCTCCACTGACTTTTGCAGCCGATACCATTTGGATTGCTGGAAGCACACATAAAGGGACAGTGACCGTACCGATAGAGAATGGCCCTAATGTGGTTTGGAAATGCGATG
Source organism: Acinetobacter sp. RIT698 (assembly GCF_009668065.1). NCBI lineage: Bacteria > Pseudomonadati > Pseudomonadota > Gammaproteobacteria > Moraxellales > Moraxellaceae > Acinetobacter > Acinetobacter sp. RIT698. Next base: position 16,778 of record NZ_WJYH01000062.1, on the reverse strand, counting down.
GTACTGTATGTCGGATGTCTGGTCCTTGGGGCAATCAACTTTCAATAGACTCATGTCAAAGTTTGGTCTCCCGAATTGGGAAAATCACCTTCTATAAAAATTCTGCTGGAAAAATTTGGACAAAAAATTCAAAAGAATTGGCTGAGTGCAACCAAGCAGCAAAGTAGAACATTTTAGCGCCAGCAGGCCATCATATTTATCAGAAATGTGATCGTGATAAACTGCTATTTATAGTCGTGAATACTTTGCCTTGTTTTAATTAATATGCGTTTAATGAATCAGAGTATGTTTGATAAACTTTAGTTGAAAAAAAACACCTAAATGTAATTTAGGTGTTTTTTATGGCATTTAAATAATATAGAAAAAAGGGTTAACTATGTTTTAACTCTTCTCTCTCATCTGAAAGCAAGATGCTTTGATCTGTCTGCCCCATCAATTGACTGGTCACAACACCTGCAGTCATCGAACCATCAACATTTAACGCGGTACGCCCCATATCAATCAAAGGCTCAATAGAAATCAGTAAAGCTACCAAAGTCACAGGTAAACCCATAATCGGTAAAACAATCAGTGCAGCAAAGGTTGCACCACCACCGACACCTGCAACCCCAATTGAACTTAAAGTCACCACACAAGCTAAAGTTAAAATCCAGATCGGATCAAGTGGATTAATCCCCACTGTTGGGGCAACCATCACCGCAAGCATCGCAGGATATAAACCCGCACAACCATTTTGTCCAATCGTTGTACCAAATGAAGCAGAAAAACTGGCAATAGACTCAGGCACACCCAAACGGCGAGTTTGTGCTTCAATATTTAATGGAATACTTGCCGCACTCGAACGGCTGGTAAAAGCAAAGGTCAATACAGGTAAAACCTTTTTAAAGAATCGGATTGGGTTAACACCTGTCAGCAGTAATACAATTGCATGTACCGCAAACATGATGGCTAAACCCAGATAAGAAGCAACCAAGAAACCACCGAGATTAACAATGTCAGCGGCTTTAGAACTTGCCACAACTTTCGTAATCAAGGCAAATACACCATAAGGTGTAAGCGTCATCACCAATCGAACTAACTTCATCACCCACGCTTGCAAAGTATCAATTGCAGTGACGATACGTTGGCCTTTTTCGGCATCATCTCTGATCAGGTTAAGCCCTGCCAAACCGAGCATCGTAGCAAAGATCACCACACTAATGATTGAGGTTGGATGTGCCCCAGTGAGTTCAGCAAATGGATTTGTCGGCAAAAAAGATAAAATAAAATCAGGTACATTTAAGTCTGTGACTTTACCAATATATTCAGATTGAATTGCTTCAAGACGTGCTGTTTCCTGTGTCCCCTGTACAAGACCAGCAGCACTTAATCCAAATAGATTGACCACAAACACGCCAACCAAAGCGGCAATAAACGTGGTGATTAATAATGTACCAATACTAAAAATACTAATCTTGCCTAATGAGGATGCATTATGTAACTTAATCACAGCACTCAGGATCGAGACCAGCACTAATGGCATCACTACCATTTGCAAAAGCTTAACATAACCATTTCCAACGATATTAAACCATTGAATAGACTCGGTTAAAATTTCAGAATTTGTACCATAAACCCAATGTAATCCTAGCCCAAATACCACACCTAAACATAAACCGGCAAACACTTTTTGAGCCAGACTCCAATCTGTCTTTCTGGTTTGCATCAGCAGTATGATCAAGGCAATGAATATGACAATATTCAAAATGAGCGTATAGTTCATTCGAGTTCCAATAGTTTTGATCGTTTTATTATAAGCTTATTGTGAAATATCCAATAGTCTTTAGCATTTTTTGATATTTAAGTGTTGTTTTCGCAACATGCACTATTAATAATAAAAACATCACCTTAGCGCGCTCATGAATTTTTTGTATAAGCTTATACAAATAAAGACTAACACCCAGAATATAGGCCATCTCATGAATTCACATATCCAAACTGTTGAACTTTCTAAGGCTTATCGCCTGTTAAATCACGGTCCAACCGTGCTTGTCTCAGCCCAGTATGAAAACGAAAAAAATGTCATGGCAGCAGCTTGGGCTTGTGCATTAGAACTTGTGCCTGCCAAAGTGAGTGTGGTTTTAGACAAAAGTACAAAAACTCGTGAACTAGTTGAAAAGTCAGGTCATTTCATCCTACAAGTACCGACACTCAAACAACTTAAGCTGGTACAACAATTAGGCTCAATCAGTCAGTTTAATGATCCTGAAAAACTCTCACACTGCCATACGCCACTTTTCCAATTTGAGGGATTTCAGCTCCCTGCGGTTGAAGGCTGCGCGGCATGGTTGATCTGTGAACTGATTCCTGAACCGCATAATCAACAAAGCCATGATTTATTTATAGGCAAAGTCGTCGCTGCGTATGCGGATGATCGTGTATTTCGCAATGGTCACTGGTATTACCATGAAGTTGGCGCTGAATGGAAAAGCCTACATCATGTTGCAGGTGGACATTACTATACGATCGGAGACCCTGTAGATGCCAATCTATAGGCTTAATCCTTACGAAATTTGCTTGTCGATGGGCCAATCTGTTCTAAATCACGTTTAATTCATAATTGTTCAATGATCTAAACAGACTTAGCCCTTGATATTAATCATACTTATCGCAGAGTAAACTCCGATTTTACCAACTGGTTAAGTTATGTGGATAAGCCCTGATTATTCCCAAACTAAATACTGATTATTTATTGTCATTTTTTTAAATTCACCTTAAGGTGAATTAACGGAAAATGGATAATCTGCACAATGACCAAGATCGGATCGAATAAAATTCAGCTGAGTATCTTTCTATGCCTGTGTATGTGTTTAGGCATTGGCATTCTCCGATTTTCCTATACTGCATTATTGCCCTCTACCCGTCTTGCTTATCATTGGGACTCCAGTTTTGCCAGTATATTAAGCAGTGCAAATTTGTTGGGGTATTTAATTGGTGCATTTTGGGCAATGAAACTGCCTCAAAACTTTACCATGCCTCGATATATCATTTTGGCGGCATTTTCTGGAACGGTGAGTTTACTCAGTTGTGCTTTTTCAGGTCTTCCCGAAAGCTGGTATGTCTTTTGGCGTGTCATTTCTGGCATCAGTGGTGGCTTATTGATGATTCTAGCACCCAGTATCGTTGCACATTGCAGCAAACCTGAAGAACGTTTAACCATCAACTTCATTGGCTTTAGTGGTATTGGCATTGGGGTATTATTGGCAACCCTGTTTTTGCCTTATCTCGACAGAATCAACACACAATCTGCATGGATGATTTTATTTGTATTATCTGCTGTTATTTGTTTGATCATTGTTTATTTACTCAATCTGTTTAAAGATCATCTAGATCATATCAGCGTAACAAACAATCAAACGGGGGCAGTCAATGGTATGTATTTTAGTTTGCTGATTGTCTATGCTTCAAGCGCTTTTGCCTATGTTCCCCACTCATTGTTTTGGATTGATTATCTTAAAAACACCCTACATCTTAATCTATATCTAATTAACTTGAATTGGATTTTGTATGGTTCAGGCAGTGCCTTAGGTGCAATCAGTGCTTACTTACTGGCACGAAAATTTGGCAATTTTACCGCATTAAAAATATTATATAGCCTATATGTCTTGGCAATCTTTATTGCTATTTTTTCAACCCATCCAATCCTTACCTATACCTCATCCTTTTTTACAGGCTTGCTTAATCCTGCTGTGGTTTTCCTTACTTCATATACCATTTTACACCTTTATCATGTGGCCTATAAAAAACTATGGAGCATAGCGACATTAGCTTTTGCTGTAACTCAATTGGTTGGTGGAATCTGTTTTAGTAGCTTGCAACATTGGGGTGTTTCCTATCATCAGCAATTTATACTTGCCTCAGGTGTACTCGCTGTAGGTACAGCACAATTTTTTATCTATTCTATAACCCATCAAACACAACTGCATAAAAGCTAAAATAAATGATCATGTTGCGTGAATCATATTGCTATTAAAAACTTCTCCTCCCCTTCGAAAAAGATCAGGATGAGGGTGCTTTATCTTAATCTATGCTTTAAAAAAGGACAGATGAAAGAAGCCTAGTGCTTCGTTTTAGAATCGCGCCAATCTAAACACGCTAAGCTTTATCCACCGTAAAATAATCGGCTTTGCACAAAGAAATAATTTAAATATCAACCTCAAACACATAAGTTTTAGCTTTCACTTAAAGCACTTTTCTCACAGTTATTGACCATTTGGCATATAAATTGCTCTTTGTAATGCAGAGATGGCAAAGTCATAAAGGTTTTAAGATGAATACTGAAATTAAAAAAATTCAACCTGAAGATGAAGTTTTAAGTGCGGGAAAGAACCTGACATTTGGTTTACAGCATGTACTCACCATGTATGGTGGTCTGATTGCAGCACCTTTGGTCGTAGGTACGGCGATTGGTCTAAATGCAGCTGAAATTGCCTTATTAATTACGGCATCTATTCTTGTGGGTGGTTTGGCAACATTACTACAAACGCTTGGACTAAAGTGGTTTGGTGCAAAACTTCCAATTGTACAAGGCACTTCATTTGCTGCTGTCGCAAGCATGATCGCGATTGGTACAACTGGGGGAAATATCCAAACGATCTTCGGTGCTGTCATAGTCAGTTCTATTTTCGGGATATTGATTACTCCCTTTTTCTCAAAAATAGTGCGTTTCTTTCCACTGATTGTGACGGGTTCAATTATTACCATTATCGGGATTTCACTTTTACCTGTTGCAATCCGCTGGATTATGGGCGGTAACCCTAAAGCACCCGAATGGGGCTCACTAGAAAATATAGGGATTGCAGCCTTTACCCTCGGCGTACTACTTGTGGTGAGTCGCTTTGGTTCAGCTACAATGGCGCGCCTAGGCGTACTCATCTCAATTATTGTTGGTGCAATTTTTACCATCCTGCTTGGTGTTGCCGACTTTTCAAAAGTGGGCAATGGTGATTTATTTGCTTTCCCACATCTATTTGCTTTTGGTCTACCGAGCTTTGAAATGTCCGCGATCTTAACCATGTGTATCGTGACCATCGTAATCCTTACTGAAACAACAGCCAGCCTATTAGCGATTGGTGAAATTGTTGATACAAAAATGGATAGTCATCGTTTGGCAGATGGTTTAAGAGCAGACATGCTATCTTCTGCGATTGCGCCATTATTTGGTTCATTTATGCAATGTGCTTTTGTCCAAAACGTGGGGCTGGTTGCCATTTCAGGTGTTAAAAGTCGTTTTGTCGTAGCAACGGGTGGTGCTATTTTAGTTGTACTGGGTTTATTACCGATTTTCGGACGCTTAATTGCTGCGATTCCGATGCCTGTTTTAGGTGGCGCAGGTATTGTTTTATTTGGTAGCGTTGCAGCAAGCGGTATTCGTACATTATCTAAAGTGGATTATCAAACCCAATCCAATCTTATCATTGTTGCTGTGTCGATCTGTGTCGGCTTAATTCCTTTAATCAGCCCTGATTTCTTTCATGCATTTCCCAAAGTATTCCAAACTTTATTTCATTCAGGAATAAGTGCGACATGTATAGCAGCAGTATTACTCAATATTTTCTTTAATCACCTTTCATTTGGTAAAAAATCTGTTCGATCTTCGGTCAAAAATGTACAAACGGCCATACATTGAGATAAAAAAAGCAGAGCTTTAATAAAAACTCTGCTTTTTTACTTACGACGCTCTATTTAACCGCCAAGAAAAGCAAATGACTGCATGCTTTTCTTAAAACCATTATTTTGTGGTTGGCATATGCTGTTTAATAAAGGCAACCAATTCAGGATTTTTTTCAACAATCGCTTCAATATGGTTAGCTTCATCTACAAGTAAGAACGTCACATCTGTACCCATATTTTTTAAATCTTGCTGTAATTTTTCAGTCACTTGATAAGGTACTGCCATATCTAATTTACCCTGAATAATCATTACTGGGCTATTAATTCTCTTGGTTGCAGGTTGGTTCTCAGCTAAGAATTTTTTTACCGTCGGATTTTGTTGGAAAGTATCAACCAATGCAGGATAGTCTAAAACGGTTTTGCTAGGATTTTTAACAATATAATCACGAATATCATCGGAAAATTTCTTATGTAAGTCATCGAAACATAAGCCATTTTCACCTGTTGAACCTTCAGCCTCTGCAGCAATATCTCTTGAACGCTCTTTAAAAACTTCTCGATAATTAAACTTAGGCTCACTTGCTGTTATACCCACAGTAGCATAAGCAGTATATGTCAATAATTCTGCATAAACATCAACCGCCGTAGCCACCTTCCCATCTAGAAGAAGTCTTTGAATTGCTTGTGGCGCAACGACAGAAATAATATCACCTAAACTTGAGGCAGGTGCGCCTGCGACAGCACCTTTGTAGTTGGAGTCGGTATTGGAAAGCTCAGCAGTTCCTAAAGAACCATGCCCACCCTGCGATTGTCCGACAGACATCCACTGACCATTAATCTGATTACCATAGCGCTCTTTATATGCTTTCACTGCATAAATCGCTGAATTTGCTTCACTCTTTAAATTTAAATACGGATGCATACCTGGTGTGCCCAAGCCTTCATAATCAGGGGCAATGATGACATAACCTTCATTTAATAGGCTTTGCGCCATATTTTTAAATCGTGGGTTAAATTTATTTCGACTTGGCGCACAACTATCACCCACACCGACTGTACCATGCTCCCAAACCACAACTTTCCAACCATCAGTAGGTCGTGTTGTTTTGGGGATGAAAACCATTGCTGTGGCTTTTTTGGTTTCACCAAGTACATTTGGCATATTATAAGTCATGACTTTGACTGATGTAGCCTCATTGATTACATCTAAATTATATGTATTTTCAGATACATAATTCTTATTTGAACCCCAGTTATTCCAGTTATTATCGTCATCATTACATGCAGTTAAAAATAATACTGAACCACAGGTCATTGCCAATAATGTCCGTTTAAATAATGCTTTCATTACTAAGTCCTCAGTTTTTATTGTTTGAACAACTCCGTGTTCAAGCTACTAATTAAACATAAAAAAATGTATCTTGCTAGGATACTTTTAACCAAATAGTAAAATAATATATAGATACAAATGCTTATCTTTAATTTAAATTCGCTTAAACCAAATTCATACAATAGAAACGCCAGCACCAGTCATTCAACCATTCCACGAATTACGCAGAAATACATCATTGTGAATCATAGAAATAGCTCAAAAAATGTGATCTCGAATGCCAGTTGAGATAAATAACGATCATGCTTTATAAATAGCCTTGATCAAAAGCCAATCAAATCTTCTATAAAAGTGTATAAATGAACATATATAAATACAAAAAAGCAGAGCTTCAATGGAAACTCTGCTTTTTATAAAAGGTCACTGACAATTTTAACTATAGATAAAACCAAGTGATTTGATGATTTTCTAAAAACACTTATTTCGTAGTTGGCATATGTTTTTTAATAAACTCAACCAGTTCAGTATTCTTCGCTATAATCGCTCCAGTATGATTCGCACCTTCCACAGCTAAGAATGTGACATCTGTTCCCATTGCTTTTAAGTCTTTTTGTAATTTATCTGTGACTGTATAAGGCACAGAGGTATCTTCAGTCCCCTGAATAATCATCACAGGCGTATTAATTCTTTTCGTTGCAGGTTGATTATCTGCCAAGAATTTTTTCAAGGTCGGGTTCTCTTTGAAATTATCGATTAATCCTGGATAATCTAAAACAGTTTTTCCTGGATTATCATTAATATAACTTTTAATATCACCAACAAATTTAGTTTTTAAATCGGTAAAGCATAAACCGTTCTCCCCTGTTGAACCTTCAGCCTCTGCAACAATACTTTTTGAACGCTCTTTAAACACATCTCGATAGTTAAACTTAGGCTCATAAGCGGTCACACCGACTGCGGCAAAAGACGTATAGGTCAATAATGTAGCAGATACATCAGTTGCGGCATCCACCTTTCCATCTTTAAGTAGCTTTTGAATCGCTTTCGGTGCAACATCAGCAATGATATCCCCCAAACTTGAGGCTGGTGCGCCTGCCACAGCACCTTTATAGTTGGCATCACTATTGGAAAACTCTGCCGTACCTAAAGACGCTTGTCCGCCCTGAGATTGCCCGACTGACATCCATTGACCATTGATTTGATTACCATAACGCTCTTTATATGCTTTCACTGCATAAATTGCTGAGTTTGCTTCGCTCTTTAGATTTAAATATGGGTGCATACCTGGCGTGCCCAAGCCTTCATAATCAGGTGCGAGAATCACATAACCTTCTTTTAATAGACTCTGTGCCATTCCTATAAATCGATCATTAATTTCATTTCTACTCGGTGCGCAACTATCACCCACACCTACAGTACCATGCTCCCAAACCACTACCTTCCAACCATCAGTAGGTCTCTTGGTTTTTGGAACAAAAACCATTGCTGTAGCTTTCTTAGTTCCACCGAGTACATAGGGCATATTATAGGTCATGACTTTGATTGATTCAGCCTCAGGCATGCGACCTAAATTATAGGCACTCTCAGACACATAATCTTTATTTGAACCCCAGTTATCCTTGTTATCATCATCATTACATGCAGTTAAGAATAATGCTGAACCGCAAGTTATTGCTAATAGGGTTTGTTTAAATATTGCTTTCATTACAAATTCCTCAATTTTTTTATTGTTTGAACAGCTCCGTGTTCACCCTTAATTAAGCACAAATAAATGCGTCTTGCTACAATATTTTTTAATAAAACAGAGGAATATCTCACATTTATAAATTATTATTTTTCTTTATCTAGTGAAATTTCATCAATATTTCGTATTATTATAAATACAGATGAAATTTCAAAATTGGTTTATTTTAATAATTTAAATTCAAAATAATGCAATAAAAATACCAACAAAGATAATTAAACCGACCCAACGGTTATGTCTAAATGCCCAAAAGCATAATTGTGGATCTCGCGCTTTGGTTTTAGACCATTGGTAAATAAAATCAGCAACAACCAATAACAATGCAATCAAGCCAAATGGAATCAATATATTTTCTAAATACAATGCTGTACCAATCAACAATACACTGGTCAATTGCAATAAAGAGATAATCTGAATATCGTATTTTCCAAAAAGAATAGCAGTTGATTTCACGCCAATTTTTAAATCATATTCACGATCTGTAATTGCATATTGGGTATCATATGCCACCGTCCATGCTAAATTGCCAAAATAAAGCAACCAACAGGTCCAGTCTAAAGGTTTTCCCATTGCGGTAAACGACATCGGAATACCCCAAGAAAATGCCATCCCTAAGACCACTTGTGGTAAATGGGTATAACGCTTCATAAAGGGATAAATAAAGGCGAGGACTAAACCTGCAAGCGCACAGTAAAAAGTTGCGATCGGTAAGAAAAATAAAGTACACGCACTGGCAGCCACCAAACCCACAAACACCCAGACTGCTTCTTTGGCTGAGATCACCCCAGTAGCCAGTGGACGATTTTTAGTTCGTTCCACATGTGCATCAACTTTACGATCAGCAAAATCATTGATCGCACAACCGGCTGCGCGCATAAAAATTGTCCCTAAGACCATTGCAACCAGTGTCACAATATCGGGGATACCTTCTGCAGCAATCCATAATGCCCACATGGTCGGCCATAAAACCAATTCTGTCCCAACTGGTTTATCAAAACGACACAGATAATAATAAGCTTCTAACCGTTGTTGCCAAGTGGTGTGTTGCGCGATCGACATGACAGTCCTTCAATACTCTATTTTGAAATATGCTGTTGTTGCAAAAATTGCTCAAAGGCAGGTAAAAAAGTTTCTTGAACAATAAATTTACAACCATGCCAAGTATAACAACTTTGACGTGTCCAACCTTCTGCTAATTTTAAAACACGCCGTTCACACAACGGATTGGTACGTTGAAATAAAAATTTTCCGATCGGCCTGGTTCGAATATGCTTAAACAAACGTGCTTTGCCATGGATACTGAGAATGGGAAAAATACTTTTTGCTTTTACCCATGGCTGTGCATCGCAACCAAATAAGTAACTTTCACGTACCCATGAGGTATGTTGCTGTGGCATTAGCATCCATTGACTATCCAGCACACTCATTCTTTGATAATGCTCTTGAATCGGTTGAACTTTAAAAACACCACCCGCGACATCAGTCAACTGCTGAGTCAACGAACCTTGTGCATACAACCATGTTTTTAATTCAGGAGGAAACGTCTTATCCCGTATTGTGCATGATTGTTTCAATGTTCAGCCCTTCAAATTTTGGATGACTTAGTGTAACTGAAATTTTTTGTTTTGTTTAAATTGATCGTCTGAATCCTAAAATTGAATGAACAATCCATCAAAAATAAAAACAGGGAAACGAGAGATTCAAGTGAAAATTAAGATAACTTTATTTCATCAACTTCGCAGCAACTGGTTTTCTCTTTTAATCACTATTTTGATTTGTATCACTTTCTGCTACATTTTAAATATTAACACTGATCTCAGGTATTTTAGGGCCTCGCATAATGAATATAAAAACAGCACTACAACTCAGCATTTTATGCATTCCTTCAACATATAGCTTTGCACTTAACTTATCCAATTCACCGATTCAACAAGTCACACTGTATCCTACACTGGCAAAAATTGAACGAACCATCCCTGTACAAGCAGGAGAACAACTCGTTACCCTGAATGGTCTTGCGGCTAACTTCAATATCGATCAACTGCAATATCAAAGTAGCAATATTGAAGTCAATGCGGTTTCGCATACAGATAGCGCACTGGATAAACCTGCTGGAAATGAGTCTTCTCAATTGCGCAATAATATAGAGGATATTAAAAAGAAAATTTCTGAACAAAACTCAATTATTCAAGCGGCTGAATTACAAAATAAGTTTTTAGAAAATGTCATTAAAGGCTCTGCGCCAAAAGTACGTAAACAAGCCTATGAGGCCTTTATTGCCATTGATCAAGCCAAGACAGAAAAAGAAAAGTTACAACAACGTTTACAAGAGCTTGAGCAAGACTTAAATGCCATTGGCGACAGCGAGTTTAACCAACGTACACTTAAATTTTATGTCAATGCACCACAACGTGGTGAAATTAAAATTAGCTATATGGTGCCTTATGCACGCTGGCAACCGATATATAAAGCTGAATTAAACACCCAAACCAAGCAAATCAAACTCACCCGTATGGCGATGATTGCACAAAAAACTGGGGAAGACTGGAACAATGTTAAATTGGCATTGTCCACAGCAACACCACAAAACTACGTTCAACAAGTTCAACCACAACAATGGTGGGTCAACTATTACGAACCAGAACCTGTACGTCCAATTTATCCAGTTGCACCAGCACCTATTGCGATGGCTGAAATGAGTTATGATAGAAAGTCGACAGCCGCAGTCAAAAAAGCACCCCCGCAATTCCCACAGTTTCAAGCAGCTGATTTAAATTTTAGTACTGAATTCCGTTCAGAGACCAAAGCATCTATTCCCAGCAGTCAACAACAAATCTATTTACCTTTAAGCACTGAACAATACGCAGCGAAACTTTCAGTTTGGGCGATCCCGAAACAAAGCACTCAAGCCACAATTAATGCTGAAATTTCAAAACTTGATCAAAATTGGCCTTCTGGGACTGTAAAACTATATCGTGATGGCGACTATATTGGGCAAAGAGCTTGGAGCAATAGCGCAGATGAAGCACTTCAAATGAGCTTTGGTACAGATGATCAAATTCAAGTTAAAGTGACTGATTTAACCGACAAGAAAAATCCAGTCAAAGGTACTCAATCGGAAACCATCCGAAAACAGCAATATTCAGTGCAAAACTTACATAGCTACCCAATTCAAGTCACGATTTTTGAACCTGAACCACAAAGCCAGAACGGTAAACTCAGCACTCAATCGACCTATAATATCCCACCGACTGCAACACAATGGAATGGACAACCCAATATCAACCAATGGCAAATCGATTTAAATCCAAAACAGATTTATAAATTAGATATTCAACACCAATTTAAGTATCCAAGCAAAGGAAGAACTTCAGGTTTTTAACTTTTGTTTTTTATATAAAATTTAGCCCAGTCATGACTGGGCTTTATTTAAACAGGTAAATTTTATCTCTTAAATTTTTATTAGAGATAATCGCCTTCTCTTTCAGGCTGATACAATATTTTTTCAATTTTAACTTTCATCAAATGACCATCAGGCTGTGGCCATTCAATTTCCTGTCCTTCAGCCAAGCCAAGAATTGCAGTACCTACAGGTGCAACCACATTGACCTGCCCTGCCTCACCACGAAAATCATGCGGATAGACCAAGGTAATTTCTGTTGCTTCCGTTGAGGGTGCTATGGTGATTAAAACCTTTGCATTCATGGTCACCACATTGGGCGGCATATCTTGAGGCGCAACCACATCTGCTCGTGCCAATTCCTCTTCTAAATGTTGCATCGTCACAGTCAATTTCGGCTGATGTTCCAACATCGTTTCTAAGCGATGTAAATCTTGTTCTGAAATAATAATATTTGGTTTACTAGCCATGTGCCTAATTCCTTCGATCTTTCACATCATTTGGGTATAGCAGCGATGTTTATAATAGGTCTGTTGACATTTCATAAATGAATTAAGCCACAAGCCGAAAATTACAGCATGTAACCTATATGTCGGAAACGTGAAACGAAGTATCAATAAACTCCCATAATCTACTTCTTTTATAACAGATATTTACTTCGGTGTTTAAGCTTTTCAACTTATTCAACAACCATAAAAAAAGCCCCCTTGAGAGGAGGCCTTCTCAAGTTAATGCTTATTTAGCATAAACGGGGAATTTTGCACAGACTGTTTCAACTTTCGCTTTCACCGCATTGATAACAGCTTCATCACCTTTTGCATCGAGGATATCCGCAATCCAACCTGCCAAGTCGCGAACTTCAGCTTCACCAAAACCACGTGTTGTTACTGCTGGCGTACCGATACGGATACCTGAAGTAACAAATGGAGAACGTGGATCATTTGGTACAGCATTTTTGTTTACAGTAATATGAGCAGCGCCTAACCAAGCATCAGCATCTTTACCTGTTACATCTTGCTTAATTAAAGACAACAAGAATAAATGGTTTTCTGTACCACCAGATACAACATCATAACCACGTGAAATCAACACTTCAGCCATCGCTTTAGCATTTACCACCACTTGTTTTTGATATTCTTTGTATTCAGGCATCATTGCTTCTTTAAAGCAAATTGCTTTTGCTGCTATAGCATGAACCAATGGACCACCTTGGTTACCTGGGAATACAGCAGATTGAAGCTTTTTCTCAATTTCTTCGTTTGCTTTTGCAAGGATTAAACCAGAACGTGGACCACGCAAAGTTTTGTGCGTAGTCGTGGTTGTTACATCAGCGATTTGAACTGGGCTTGGGTATACACCTGCGGCAACTAGACCAGCAACGTGAGCCATATCTACAAATAAATAAGCACCAACTTTATCCGCAATTTCACGGAAACGTTGCCAATCTACAATTTGGCTATATGCAGAGAAACCTGCAACGATCATACGTGGTTTATGCTCTATAGCTAAACGCTCAACTTCTTCGTAATCAATTTCACCAGTTTCTACGTTTAAACCATATTGAACAGCATTATATGATTTACCAGAGAAGTTGACTTTAGCACCATGGGTCAAATGCCCACCATGTGCCAAGCTCATACCTAAAACAGTATCGCCTGGGTTGAGTAAAGCAAGATAAACTGCTGAATTTGCTTGAGAACCTGCATGTGGCTGAACATTTGCATAGTCAGCACCAAATAATGCTTTAGCACGATCGATCGCCAATTGTTCGATCACATCAACATATTCACAACCGCCATAATAGCGCTTGCCAGGGTAACCTTCCGCATATTTGTTAGTGAGTTTTGACCCTTGTGCTTCCATAACAGCTGGTGAGCAATAGTTTTCAGATGCGATTAACTCAATATGAGCTTCTTGACGGGCATCTTCTTGAGTGATTGCTTGAGCAATTTCTGGATCAAATTCAGAAATAGAGATATTGGCGAACATTAGCGAGGTCCTATGAATTAGGGCTTTTAAGCCGTGCTAAGATTGCGCGTATTGTAGCATGAAGTTTGTAATTAAACAGAATCAAGTTTGCTCCGTTTTAAATAAAAATGACTCATGTTGAAAACATAAGCCATTTGCTCAAATCTACAATTTAAAATAGTTATTGTGCTGCAAACATTCCTTTTACATCAGCTACAATATTGTCGATATTTTCAGAATAGGCTTTACCATGATCCCAAGTTGGTTCGGTAATGTAATGCACCTGCGTCGCCAGTGCTTTCGCCGTACCATATAAGGTATCTGTTGCTGCTTTCGGTACAGTGGTATCAGCGCCACCTTGATAGATGATGATAGGTGTTTTAACTTGAACTTGTAGAGGTTGCGAATCTTTCTCTAAGAAAGTTTTAACGGCTGGCAAAGACATAAAGGTATCAGTTGTTCTTGGATAGTTTTTCAATGATCCATTCACAGCCACATACTGTGCCATTGCTCCACCAAATTGCAGGCCAAGACCAGTGTAACAAACAGATTCGGCATTCTTTGCAATCGCATCTGTTGGTACTTTAAACACCTGACTATAATCTAAAGTTGGGTTTGCATTACGTAAGCCTGCCGCGATCAGAGCGGTAAATGTATCCAATGATGCATAGACTGGAATTTGTTGTGTTGGTGGTGCATTTGCAACTGATAATTGCCCCGCATTTAAAATTAAACTCAATTGTGAAGCAGGCGCGACAGCAACGGTACCTTTATAATCTAAATTAGCACGATCAGCATATTGTGCAGCACCTAAAGCAGCTTGACCACCTTGCGAGTGTCCAACAGTCACCCATTGTTTCGATGCTTTGTTACCTAACCAATTACGGGTTGCAACCACAGCATCTGTAATCGAGTAACCTTCACTTTTTACATTTAAGAATGGATGGAGTTCAGTTCCACTCGGCTCGCCTAAACCTTCATAGTCTGGTGCAACAACCACATAGCCTTCCGCAAGGAATTTAGAAATCATTTTTTTAATATCATCATTCGTCGCATTACGGCTTGGTGCACATACATCAGCGACACCTGTTGTACCATGCGCCCAAACTACGATAGGCCAACCTGAAGCTGGTGGTGCAGTTTTAGGAGTAAATACCAATGAGGTTGCTTGTACTTCAGTTCCCTTCACCCCTTTCATTTTATAGGTCATCACTACACTATCTGCCGCCACCGCAGAAAAATCTGTCTTGGTATATGCTATAGGTGTGCCAACAACAGGGTTTGCAATAGTGTTTAGATCCGTATTTGAAGGTGATTCATAAGAATTTCCCCCACTACCACCGTTATTACATGCGGATAAAACCAAACCTGAACTTAGAATTAAAATTGATAATGCATTTTTTTTCATGTGACTTATTCCTTAAAGCACAATTTTTTTAAAGTTATATATACGGCTGAGCGCGTATAATTCTTTCATAAATACGTCAAAAAAATCTGTTATACAAGTTTTTTTCTTATTATTTTTTAAACATTATTCAATAAATTAAAATGTGCGTCTTCTTTCAAAATAGAAAGCAAAGCAACAGCATTTTTTTAGCCTTATGATGCCAATATCAAAATTTAAATTTTTCAAAAACTAAATTTTTTATGTTTAAAATCAAATATATAATTATTAATAAAATCTTTTCCCAAGCTACAGCTTATTTTGACTCTCATTTTATTTCCAACTTATGTCTTATCGCAACAATAACGGTCATCCTCTATAGAAAACATTGAAGAATCATGCGAAGTATAAATAGTAAGATCAAATAATCATTTTTCTAGCAATTGCCTGTTAGTATCCGCTCCCCCTTGATAAATAATAATCGGGGTTTTTACTTGCGTTTGTAGTGGTTGTGAATCCTTTGCCAGAAATTGCTTTACGATTGGATTATTTTTAAAGCCTTCTTGTTTACGCGAAGAATAACCTTTTAAGCTCAATTCATTTGCAGCCGAATATTGTGATATCGATCCCAACATAAATTAAAAACCCAAATCAAAAAGACAAAGCTTTTCTGCTTGCTCAGCAGTTTTATCTGTTGGTGACTTAAATATTGTACTGTTTACAGGCTCATTCGGATAACCGAAGTCGTAACTAATTCCTCTGTACTCGGCGCACAATTATCAACAATCTTCATGACACCATGCACCTAAACCTATCGGCCAATCTTCAGTTAACGGTGCACTTTCGGAGTTCAATAACATTATTGCTTGCCTTTCTTTTCTAGTGACGTCTTTCATTTTAGACGTTATTACTACTGTCTCAACTACATTCAGTGGAAAAGTATTATCTTTAATATCATATGGTATTGGTGTAATCACCACTGGATTTTGGATCTGGTTTATATCTGTATTTGAATTCATGGATAAATTATCGCCATGGTCATCTCCACCACAGGCAGTTAAAAATAGAGGGGATCCAACCAACATTATTGAGAGTAAATTTAATTTCATTTGATTCATCCTTGCATATAATAATTTTTATGACTTCAGTACCAACAAATTCAATTTGCCAACTCTAATTAATGGAGCACCAGCCACAAGCATAATGAATGTTTATTTTTACACTTACATCACATTGTGCGTTTATTAAGCAGCGCTTCGTTATAATTATGCGAAAAATTATATTTAGCAAGTGGAATTTA
>NZ_WJYH01000061.1:0-22137 GCF_009668065.1 Acinetobacter sp. RIT698 | reverse complement strand
TCGATAATTAATTTTTCAAAAATAGTCTTAAAAACAGTGTCCTCATAACTACTAACCTCTCTCTTTACTAAATAGTAATTAATTAATTGACCTAAAAAATCAGACCGAATATTCACCCCGACAACACCCATGCTAAAAAAATGCTCTACTCCCCTATAAAATTCATCTTCACTTAAAATATTTTTCTCATAAAGAAATTCCAATACATTAAAAATATTTCCAAAAGAAACATTTGGATTCTGTTGCTTCACTAACCATGTTAAATATAAATCATCAGTTAATAGCAAAATACTGTTATCATTCAAATCACAGTCGTACTTAAAATCCTTTTCCTCATCATCAATTAATTGTAATTTTTCTATATTATTCTGAATTGCTTTTAAAATAGTACCAGATATCTGATTATTAATAGATATTGGCTCATGAGTAGTAAGATTTATCTTTTTAAACACTGATTCTAGAATGGAAAATTTCGGTAATACTTTTAAAAGCCTATCCAACAAGTCCAAATCATTTAAAATTAATAAAGATGTTTCCTCAAAACAAATAATTTTTGAAATATCAATTAGCTCAAAGAATTTATCTTTTTCCATCTGAGGAGCATGTATAACCTTGAACTCTAATTCTTCATCTTTAGAATGCTTTGATAATATCCATGTTGTATAAACATCTCTTGTATTTTGTAAAAACTGTCCACGCATACAAAATGGTATAGGAAGTTCTCTACTTCTCAATTTTTGCTTATTACTCTCCCAAAGTTGTTCCTGCTCTGGAGTAACTCCTGTTAATTCCCTTAAAGAAGCTAATAAAGAATCAACCCCACCCTCTATATCTACATTTCCTCTCCTTAGAACTGTTGAGTTAGGAAAGGTTTCAAAATATTTATTACATCTTTCTTGATAATTCTTAATTTGTTCATCACTTTCAAAATGACCATATAACATACATAATTGCAAATAATCACCCTCTTGATCACAATTATTTTGATCTATAAAATCTCCATATTTTAAAATTGCGGTCTTTAACTTTTCCCCATATTCAGGTCTATTGATATAGATCGCAATAAGCCGTCTAACAATCAAAATTATATTTTCAATATGAGTAGAATTTACCAAGTTTTCTTCAAGAAATTCAATCACATTATCAATTAATCCGAGTGAAAGAGATAAAGAAATAAAAAAATCTTGTTCTTCTCTACCTATATCTTCTGACTTTATAACATTTTCAATAGTTCTATAAGCAATCCCAACTTTACCTTGATTTTGCAAAGCAGCGGCTTGAACTAACTTCCACCTAGAAATAGTTACGCCTTTAGCTATATTTTTTTCTGCCAATGATTCAGCTTCTTGCCATCGTTCTGTGGTAAAAAAGGCTTGTGCTAAATCTAAATATCTATTCCTGCTGAGCTCCCTTACACTTAAAACATGCTCAGCAAGCTCTATTATTTGGTTTGCAGTTTGTTCATTTTTAGGGTCTAAATATGTTAACAATTGTTCTGCAATTACGAATGGCTTATCTAGCTTCAAATAAGTTTGATATAAATCTTGGGCAAACTCCTTGCCCCGAGTCTTATCCAAATTTGATTCCGAAACAAACTTCTGGATAGCAATAAAAGCTTCTCCATTTGGTAATGATTTAACGATATTTTCATATCTTTCAACTAATGCTTTTTGGAAAGTTGCTTCAGCTATTTCAATACCAGTACAAAAAATTGCAGGTGTATTTTCTCTAGGAGAATCTAAAAGAATACTTTCATATAGTCCTATTAACTCTAAACATTGTTTCGATTTTCCTAGGTAATAATATGAGAGAATCTTAATACTACATTCATCAGTATCTAAAGTATCTAACTTATCAAGCAACTCAATTGTTTTTTTATATTCTTTGGAATTAAACAACACACGAAGATATGGTCTTATTATCTCTTTATGGTTAGGTCTTTCGAGTAAAATTTCTTCTATATATGAACCTAATTCTGAAAAATTGTTAAAGTATCCGTAAATCAAACAACTAATATCTATTAGCATTGTTACATCACTTGGATAGCCTAATTTTCTTGCAGAAATCCATGCTTTTTGTATTAAAACATAAGATAGTTTCATTTCTTCAATATTATAATTTGGATGCCCTGTGAATGGTAAAATTTCACCATGTATTCCTATCTGGTTTGAAGCCTTATGAAAATATCTACGAGCGGCTAACGCATTAAAATCATATTTTCTTCTTTCACCAACAAACTCAAATTCAATATTTTCCTCGATGATTTCATCAAGTTCTACATAAAGCTCACCGATAGTACATATCGTCATTTGAGCAGTGACTTCATTTGAATATTTTATTTTTAATAATTCTAAGCCCTCTTTAGCTCTTTTAAGTAAAGCAAGTGATTTTGCTTTAATGAAACATTTAGAGAAACTTTCATCATCTAATGTATTTACCAAATCCTCAAGTTCATTATTTGAAGGCATTGAGTCTAGTTTGAATTTAGATTGTAAATATGCTAATTGATAACGTTCTTTTTGATTCTTCTCATATGCCATCTTAAATTGAAGCTCTGCCTCATCATAAAAATCCTCATAAGACAATAGGTTACCTTTCTGATAGTAAAACTCAGCGACCTCATGAGCAGTGAAACTATCTGCTTTAACCTCTAATTGATCTAATACCTGTCTTGCATCTTTTATTCTGTTATTTGATAAAAAATCAGCACATGTTTTCAATTCAGTGGCCACTTCACCTGTAGGATTATCAATCCAAGGAGCTTCACTCTGTTTTTCTAGACTCTTCAAAAGAAGGGGTTTTTCAGCTATTGCATTTGTAAATAGCTCAATACTTTCTACTGATGTTTTATTTGGTATTTGAATCTTCTTTTTTAATTCTGCTACTGCAAATTTTTCTAAAATTCTATTTGAATAATATTCATAAACATCTAAAGAAGTATGCAAAACGTTATTTAAAGGAATTCTAATAGTAATAGTACTTTGAGTTTTTAACTTATGCTGATTTGTTGAAAACCATTCTTCTTCTAACCAAAAGTAATAAATTGGACAATTGGATAGATCCTCTTCATTTTCACTCAAATCAACCACAGCAACCATGACTAAAGGCTCTTGCTGATGATAATTATTTAGAGTCGATACATTAAAATCATATGAAATAAAAGTTTTGTCAGCACTATAAGATGGAACGGTAGTACCTTTTAATTGTAAGTAAAAAGTATATTTTACATAGTTTTCATTGGATTTTAATTGAATTGTATAATCAATACCGAAATCAGTATCACCAGCCAATGGAGTTTCAATCCACGATTTAGGCAATTTAATACCTAAGGCTCTTGCAGCCAAACGACCTATTTCTTGACTGCGCCCCTCTTTTGGTAGATTTTCCATATTTTGGAGCCCTATTCCAACTATTTAAATTTTCAACTAATAGAATAATATCAAAACAAGAACTTAATTAACCTTTAAGTCATGATAAAAGTAAAATTTTTTCTTATTTATAAACTTCATAAAGCCTTTATTAAATTTATGGCACAAAGTGACTTTTATTTTAGTGATTTAGAAAATTTGTTAGCTCTACTTCTAGAATTTGTAACTAATCCATTAATTCGATCACATCTAACCTTCTTTCCAAAATTTCAACTTTAAACACATAAGATTGAGCTTTATTCAAACGATGCGCAAGCTCAACCTGAGTCACATTTTCGGACTCAAGAAGTTCTAGGTATTGATACCTAGGGGCAAGTATTGAGTGCACGGCTTGATACCATAATTTTATTAAAAATAAAGCCGAGCAATACTAGAATTTAAATCATTTAATTTTTTGGGATAAACTCAAATCAAATAACGATAAAAGCTCAATTTAACTTTCAAAAAATGTCCCCATCAACCATAAATAATGATATATGTATATGGACCTACCAATCAACACTACCCCAACCCATCCAAAAAACACCCCACCAACCTCTCCCGATCATCCACACTGTTTTCACCCTGAAGCTGAACCATTGCCCCATCAATCACAAACAAGAACATATGTGCATCTTGTTTTGAGGCATTTGTATTGCTGGTTAAAAGCAGTTTATAAATTTCATCAATCAGCCAGTGTCGATACTCAACCACGATTTGATAAGCATTGGGATAGCGCTTTTCAATCTCAAAAATAGCCTTAAACGGTAGATGATAAAACCCTTCCTGATTGGCATGTAAAAAGAAAATATGCTTAAGCTTTTCATAAACAGTAAAGTCTTTCTTTTTATAAATCAGCGCAAATACTTCTTCTTTCAGCGCATCTTTTTGAAAGGTTAAACTCATTTCAATCAAACGCTCTTTAGAATAGAAGTATTTATAAAACGTGGCTTTGGGAATTCTGGCAGACTCAATAATACGGTTTACCCCAACATGATGAAATCCGTATAGGTTAAAGAGTCTTCGAGAGGTATCGAGTACCCTTAAAGCTCGAAATGAAATATCTAAATTTGACATATATTTTCCCTATAAATATTTTTTGTTTTAATGAGATAAAACCACTCTCGATCTTGTTATAAGCAAAGAAGCATCAAAGGCTTCAAAAGGTAACCAGAGTAGATCTCAAGTTTTATTGTTGATATTTTTTGAGGTATAACCAGCCAATGCCTAAAAGCCCAAAGGCTGTTAAACCGTGCTAAACACTAATCTGAAGGTGTACGAATAAAATACATGGCCAACTCCTGAACAATTCAAAATTCTGCCAATGTATAAAAATTATGGTGGCAGAACGAAAGAGGGTTGACAGACTGAACCTAAGAATCAGCACGCCCGAAGGCGTCCCCCTCCCGTCCTACCGCAACAAAAAGAGGGACGAACGAGTCTACATTAAAAAAACAAGTTTTTTCAATGCACTTAGGCAACGGTCTGTCAAAACCGACTGGCAATGTAGGCCAGCCAGCAAAGAATAATCGGAGATTTTTCGGGTGTCAATGTTGGATTTTGTGTAAAACATTAAAATTATTATTATTTTTCAAGCAATTAAATAATTGATTATGATTATATTAAACCAGCGTATTTGATCAATTCAACCGATCAACACGCCTTATTATTTTTAGCTCTGGCATAAGGCGTAAACCAAAAAGCAAACTGGCTTTAAGCAACTTCAGTCTGCCCAACATGATGATAAGAACGATTAAAATAAACCAAGCTTTGATCATGTTCACTTTGTTGAATTGCCACAATACGACAAATAAAAATCGTATGTGTTCCGACTTCTTGAATTTGCTCAATCTCGCAATCAAAATTCACCAAAGCATCATCTAAAACTGGTGCGCCAGTTTCTAATTCTGTCCAAACACCATGTTTAAATCGTTCTTCTGGGCTTAATTTAGACGAAAACGCTTTAGAAATATGCTGATGATGTGCGCTTAAAACATTTACAGTTAAAATTTTATTTTCAACAAAATGCACATGAGAACTCGCCGCTTTATTCATACAGACCAATAAAGTCGGAGGCGAATCCGTCACACTACATACGGCAGACGCAGTAAATCCGTAACGACCAGACAAACCTGTCGTGGTAATGACACTGACTGCACTGGTCAACAAAGACATTGCATTTCTAAAGTCTGTTGCTTCAATCATTTCATTGTTCCTAAATTGAACCGTACTTTTTTAGATTTAGCATTACCCTGCTATTCCGTCATGTAGGCACTTCATCTGGATGAGTTTCTCAGTAGAACTGATGTTCTCTAAATTGTGATCAAGGTTTCCAGTTGGGTCTTGGATATCCATTCACCCAAACAGGTCACCCTTTTTACACCACAATATCGTTGAATACTAGCGGCTAAGTTCTTTACGAACGATTTCTGCGCCAGCACTTAAGGCATTAAGTTTGCCTCTTGCAACTTCACGAGATAAAGGAGCCATACCACAGTTAGTCGATGGATAAAGCTTATCTGCATCTACAAACTGAAGTGCTTTTCGTAATGTGTTGGCAACTTCTTCTGCTGTCTCAATGGTATTGGTTGCCACATCAATAGCACCAACCATTACTTTCTTACCACGGATCAATTCGATTAAATCCATTGGTACACGAGAGTTTTGGCATTCTAAAGAAACGATATCAATTTTAGATTGTTGAAGTTTAGGGAACGCTTCTTCATATTGACGCCATTCTGAACCTAAAGTCTTTTTCCAATCTGTATTGGCTTTGATGCCGTAGCCATAGCAAATATGCACAGCAGTTTCACATTTAAGTCCTTCAAGTGCTCTTTCTAAAGTCGCAACACCCCAGTCGTTGACTTCATCAAAAAACACATTAAATGCAGGTTCATCAAATTGAATAATATCCACACCCGCAGCTTCTAACTCTTTGGCTTCTTCATTGAGGATTTTGGCAAATTCCCAAGCAAGTTTTTCACGACTTTTATAATGCGCATCATACAGCGTATCAATCATCGTCATTGGACCAGGCAACGCCCATTTAATCGGTTGATTGGTTTGTTGACGTAAAAACTTGGCATCATCAACAAAAACAGGCTTTTGACGAGATACCGCACCGACAACAGTTGGTACGCTTGCATCATAGCGATTACGAATGCGTACAGTCTCACGTTTCTCAAAATCAACACCGTTGAGATGTTCAATAAACGTGGTGACAAAGTGTTGGCGGGTTTGTTCGCCATCACTGACAATATCGATCCCAGCGTGTTGTTGCTCTTGCAGCGACAAGCGTAAAGCATCTTGTTTGCCTTCAATTAATTGCTCATCTTGTAATTTCCAAGGTGACCAAAGTTTTTCAGGCTCGGCAAGCCAAGAAGGTTTTGGTAGGCTGCCAGCAGTTGAAGTCGGTAATAATATTTTCATAATCAATAATCTTATCTATCTAGGTAAATTAAGCAACGTAATTTGCAGACCACTGCTCAAGGATATGTTTGTATGGCTTGATGAACTGCTCTTCAGTAAATTTGCCTTGCTTAATCGCCAACTGACCACGTTCTTCTCGGTCATACACAATACGAGTCAGTGAATAATCCTGATGTTTTAAACTTGGTTGGTAAGATTTACCTGCCACAGAATTCGCGTTGTAAATCTCAGGTCGGTAAATCTTCTGGAAAGTTTCCATGGTGCTGATAGTACCGATCAACTCAAGGTTAGTGTAATCACTCAACAAATCACCACGGAAGTAAAATGCCAAAGGCGCAACACTATTAGGCGGCATAAAATAACGAACCTGCAAACCCATTTTTCCGAAGTATTCATCTGTTAATGAGTATTCATCTTGCAGATATTCAACACCCAATACTGGATGCACATTTGCAGTACGGTGATACACCTTGCTACTTGAAACACTAAGACAAATCACAGGTGACTTTTTAAAGTTTTCTTTATACGCATTTGAATTTACAAATGCGTTGAAAATCTTCCCATGAAGCTCACCATAGTTTTCTGGCAGGCTAAATTGATCTTTATTTTTATTATGTTCTAACAGCAATACACTAAAATCATAATCACGCACATAAGAAGAAAAATTGTTGCCCACAATACCTTCAATACGTTGATTATTTTTGTGATCAACAATATTGGTTTTCAATATTTCAATCGTAGGGAAAGTCTCACCGTTGCCTTCGATATCAATATCAACTGAAATGATTTCTAGTTCAACAGAATAACGATCTGCTTCAGGATTATCCCAATGCGCTAAGGCATTAAACCGATTGTCAATCATCGTTAGGGTATTGCGCAAATTGTCATGGCGACTCTCACCTCTTGCTAAATTGGCAAAGTTGGTTGTGATACGCGTATTATTAGAGGGATGATAGTTTTCGTCGAAACTAATGCTCTTAATCGTAAATGTAAAATCTTTACTCATGATGATCTGATACCCTAATTTCTGAAATAAACCTGAATTTTTTTCATGCTCTTTCTGAACCATCCAATTTCTCTTTGGATCTATCCAGTCAATAGTATTTCCCGTATTTTCTGACTTGTACTTGGTCGCTCAATTCAGAATTAACGATAATCTTGTCTATCGTGAAGCGCTTGGTGTAATTTATACCGCAATCCGTACATGAATAAAAATGATATAATTTCACAAAAAAGTGAACCAAATTCATGTTTAGGGGTGAGCAACATGAATAAATGGATTGTGAGGCTTGGATGTTTGATCAAAACTCAATTGATGAGTAATCAAAAATGCTGTTAAAAGCGTATATAAACAAACTGATGTGATTGCTAATGTGTTGCGCCGTATTGTGTTGGTTGCTATTGGGCTTTTTTCTTGGCTTAGTGAATTAAGAAGAAATGAAGATCAAAAATATTATTTAGATTGACCATTTAAGTTTTTCCATTGTGGGACTGTTGGGTAAAAGTCACCTATTCAAAGATTTTAATAACTTAAAATCCACATATATTTGAAAACAAAATTATTTACTCATTCATCACTAATTTTTTTCATATTTATAGTCTTAAACGATTTCGCTGAGATGTTTATACACCATCCAGTTATATCCAAAATCAACTAAATAACATTGTAATATTTTGGGCAAAATTATAATTTTAAGCATGCAATAATAGAGTCAGTATCATTTTGCAAACAATAGATTGAAAGTAAAAAAATCTAACAATTCAAACTCACCCAACATATAAAGTTGATCCACTTCACATTATGCGATTAAAATATGGATAAATTTTTTCTTGAAAATATATAAAAATTTACAATAAAAATGAGTAGCTTAGTTGTTTTCAATCATCACAAAACGAAATATTCCCTATTTATTTTCAGGTTTTTTTATGGTTTTTATAATTAAACAATGTATTCCTCTTAACTTTTCCATTAAAATAAGCCAAATATCTTTTTGTAATTCGTCACCACCCTCTCCTATTGTACCTATTGAGTGGTAACACGAATAAAACATGCCTTTGAAAATTCGCGTGGCTAATAAACTGTAATGACTCAAGCAACTCAGCATCCTATGGAATCCATTTCCAACATCCGTGTATTGGATGAATGGCAAGAAGAAATTCCAGAGGATTTATATATTCCTCCTGCTGCATTCGAAATTCTGCTTGAACATTTCGAAGGACCACTCGACTTTTTAATTTATTTGATTCAAAAAAATGGTTTCGATCTTTTACAGTTAGATATTGCCCCGATTGCAACACAATACTTGTCTTATATGGACGGTATGAAATCGTTAAATATCGAGTTAACCGCTGACTATATGGTGATGGCAGCATTATTGGCAGATTTAAAATCTCGCTTGTTATTGCCAAAACCAAAAACTATTCATATTGAAAAAGATCCAAAACAGGAATTAATCGATCGCTTAGAGACCTATTTACGGATTAAAAAAGCAGCTGAACGTTTAGGCCAGATGCCTGTTTTAGACCGAGATACTTTTGCGACCCATGTTGCGATTGGTCATATTCCAAAAGTGTATGAAGGTTATGAGGTTGAGATGTTAAAAGATGCCTTGTATTGCATTTTTAACCGCCCTGAACCCATAACCCATAAGATTGAACAAGAACCTGTATTACTTGAAGAACGCATTGCTTATATCGAATATATGATTGAATCTGGAGAAGTTCTCAGTTTCCAAGAATTACTCAAGCCAAACCAAGGTCGAATGGGCATGGTGGTTACATTTATGGCAATCTTGGAGCTGACCCGTCAGCAAAAAGTCCAAATTATTTCTTCTGGTGTTGAGGCCCCGCTTGCAATTCAAGGAGCAACGGCATGACCATTGATCAAAATAATGCCTTTAATGTTGATGAATTACATCACGAAGTTCTGATGCAACTTGAAGCGATTATCTTTGCAAGTGATGCCCCTGTATCGCTTGCTCGCTTAAAAGAAGCATTTCAAAATCAGTATTCTAAACAACAGTTGCAACAGTATTTACAGCAATTGTCTGTGTTACAACATGGTCGTTCAATCGAACTTGTCGAAACAGCTCAAGGTTATCGTTTTCAAGTGCGGGCAAAATACCGCAACGTGATTGCGCAAGTTTGGCCAGATCGACCAACTCGATTATCGCCGTCACTGTTAGAAACAGTTGCAGTGATCGCTTATCATCAGCCAGTAACCCGTGCTGATATTGAGCAAATACGAGGGGTTACAAATAATAGTCAAATACTCAGGACTTTGTTTGATTGGAACTGGATTAAAGAATCTGGTTACCGAGAACTCCCAGGTAGACCCGCGTTGTTAGTGACAACGCCACAATTTTTAAATGCTTTTGGTCTAGTGTCTTTAGATCAATTGCCTCCCCTACAGGATGCCAAGGAAGCTTTTATGATTTTGGATGCGCAAGCTGCCAAGTCTTAAATAGGTGCACTGTTGATGATTATTTCTAAGGTTATGCTGTCATGAGTGAAAAATTGCAAAAGGTACTCGCACGAGTGGGTTTGGGCTCTCGCCGTTATATGGAAGAGGTCATTGCCGCTGGTCGTGTAAGTGTCAATGGGCAGGTTGCTCAAGTGGGCGAACGTATTGAACCAGGTGATGAGCTTCGCATCGATGGTCGTAAAGTTCAGTTCCAAATTGAAGACGAAATTCGTCGTCGTGTATTGATTTACTACAAACCTGAAGGTGAAATCTGTTCTCGTAATGATCCAGAATCTCGCCCGACTGTGTTTGATCACTTACCCCCGATTTCCAATGACCGTTGGGTGATGGTGGGTCGTCTAGATATCAACTCAACAGGTTTATTACTTTTTACAAATGATGGTGAACTTGCCAATCGTTTAATGCATCCCTCAAATGAAATCGAACGTGAATATGCAGTTCGAGTCATGGGTGAAGTAACGCCTCAACTCAAAAACAACATGACAAATGGCGTTGTTTTAGATGATGGTCCAGCAAAATTTGAATCTTTCTCTGAAATTGGTGGTGAAGGGATCAATCGCTGGTACCAAGTCGTTGTAAAAGAAGGTCGTAACCGTGAGGTTCGCCGTATTTTTGAATCACAAGGTCTAAAAGTAAGTCGCTTGCTCCGTACTCGTTACGGTACTGTGATTTTGCCTCGTGAACTTCGTACAGGTCGTTGGATGGAACTTGATAAAACTGATATCGATAATTTAACCAAAGCTGTTGAACTGAAACCACGTCAAGGCACAGGTTTATTTGGTATGGCAAAACGTCGTACTGAACGTATGCAAGACAAACCTATGGCTGCGCGCCGTGGTGGATTCCTGCGTCAACAACGTCGTGATAGTGAAGGTGAAGAAGCTCACAACCATCAAAATGATCGTCGTGATGCTCAGCCAAGTGCAAACCAATATGGTCAAAATCGCACTGAAAACCGTACTGACAATCGCAATGAACGCTCAGAAAACCGCTTTAATAAAGCACGTTCTGGTGGCAACAGCTACAACAATGACCGTGCGGACAACCGTGGTAATAGTTTTAATAGCAACCGTTCTGAAAACCGTTATGGCAATCAACAAAACCGTAATCGTTCAGAAGGCCGTTATAATCCAAACGAGCGTCTAGATCGTTCAGATCGCCAAGAACGTAGTGAACAACCTGAAAAGAAAAAACCGTTTGTTGTGACAAAAGGTTTTAAAAAGTTCTAAGTTCTGAATAGACTTAAAGAGCAAAAGCCACTATTTTTAAATAGTGGCTTTTTTTCGTTTAAACTATGCGCTACATCATGCATTAAGGTTTAAATATATTACTGTAGGCTATGCCTCAGCTTGTGCTGTAAACAAAACAGTGCAAAACCCTTTAACTAATATGATCTTAATATGGTAATAACAATATGAATAAAAAATACCTGATCCTCATTCCCTTATTTCTTATCTGGTTTATTGTGTCTATATCGATAGCATATCAAGGGCTGTTTTATTCAGAGTATCTGATCAATTTTCTTAGAAAGAAACCACAGGATTATGGTTATCCACTTTTTCAGGTTGTCATTTTATGCTCAATTTATGGCCTATGGATGTGGAGCTATGCCTATTTACTTTGCTCAGAAACAGCCATTCGCAGACCATTTCTTAGCTATACAGTCTGTTCAATCTTACCGATTGTTATTCCAGTCTATGGCGTAATAATACTGATTTACTCGTCACCTGATATAATCACTTTTATTCTAATCAGTTGTGCAACCAGCCTATTTCATTTTTTATTACTGCCTATTCTTATACCTATCTATCGCAAGTATATTTATCCTAAACAAAACGCATCAGTTTAATCGTTTTATATATCAATAAAAATACTCCTTACGCTACTACAACTGTAGCTCTCCCACTTAGAAAAAAGGGAGAGCTAGCTGAGACTAAATTAATTAACTTTAGTAAAACCCCCTCCTTTTTCAAAGGTGAGAAGTATCAACTTCGCAAAGAGCAAGATTTGAAATCCTTAACGGACTGACAGCAACTGAATCCAGCAGCTCTCACATAGCAAAAATCTAAATCACCTGCCTGGTTCCTTGTGGAATTGAACTCAGTAAGCGTTTGGTATAGTCATGTTGTGGTGACTGATACAACTCATCCGAATTGGCGATTTCAACGATATCACCGTGGTTCATCACCATAATTTGATCCGAAATATATTTCACCACAGACAAATCATGTGAGATAAAAATATAACTTAAGCCAAATTCATCTTGCAGATCTTGAAGCAAGTTCAAGACTTGTGCTTGAACCGATACATCGAGTGCCGAGACTGATTCATCGCAGATTAAAATTTCAGGTTTTAAAGTTAAACAGCGTGCTATTGCAATACGTTGACGTTGTCCCCCAGAAAACTCATGCGGATAACGATCAAAGGCTTGCGCAGGTAAGCTCACTCTTTCCAGTAATTCCAAAGCCATTTTTTTACGTTCAGTATCATTTGCGCCAATTTTATGAACTTGCATTGGCTCCATCAAAATTTGCCCCACGGTAAAACGCGGATTAAGTGAGGCATAGGGATTCTGAAAAATAATCTGAATCTTACGTTGATACTGGGCAAACTCTTTTTCAGACATTGCCAAAATATCTTTACCTTGAAATAACGCTTGACCGCCAGAAGCTTGTTGCAAACGCATCAACAATAAACCAATGGTGGTTTTACCTGAACCAGATTCCCCGACGAGCCCTAAAGTCTTACCTTTCGCCAATTGGAAAGATGCCCCTTTGACTGCCTGAAACTCATCTTTGCCAAATAGCCCTTTACGACTAAAAAATGATTTTTTTAAATCACGCACCTCTAAAATAATTTCTTCATCGCCAACAAAGCCTCGCTTGCGCTCCGCAAAATCCACCTCAGGCAAACTCACCGCCTCAGTCACAGGTGCGTCTTGAGCTTGCATAAAATCACTAATGACCGGTAAGCGATATGGACGATGCGAAAGTTGCGGGCGGCATAATAATAATGCTTTGGTATAGGCATCTTGTGGCTGTTCTAAAACAGCCTTTGCTAAACCTTGTTCACGAATTTCACCATGACGCATCACAATCACTTCATCGGCAATTTCACTCACCAATGCCAAGTCATGGGTAATAAACAACATCGACATTTGACGGCGCTTACGTAAAGCCTCCAACAAATCCAATATTTGTTTTTGGATGGTGACATCTAATGCAGTGGTCGGTTCATCAGCAATCAGTAATTTGGGTTCACAGGCAATTGCCATAGCAATCATGACCCGTTGCTGTTGACCACCAGACAGTTGACTGGGGTAAGCATCAATCTTGCTTTCAGGGGATGGAATCCCAACTTCAGTGAGTAATTCCAAAGTACGTTGTCGTGCTTGTTTACGCCCCATATTTAAATGAATACGCATAATTTCAGCAATTTGATCACCCACTGTAAACACAGGATTAAGTGACGACATCGGCTCCTGAAAAATCATAGCAATGTCTTTACCACACATTGCACGCATTTGTTTGCTGCTTAAACTGAGTAAGTCTTTACCTTCAAAAATAATTTTACTGTTTTCAGCAATACGAGATTGACCTTTGGGTAATAAACCCATGGTTGCCAATGAAGTTACGGATTTTCCACTGCCAGATTCACCAACCAAGGCCACAGTAGTATTGGCAGGAATCTGAAATGAAATACCTTTTACGGTTTCAATAAATTGCTTATTTTCACCCTTAAAACTCACACTCAGATTTTCAACACTGAGTAGTACAGGAGGTGTCGCTTGTTGTTCTGACATCTTTAAGCTCCTTATTTTAGTTTAGGGTCTAATGCATCACGTAATGCATCTGTAAACATTGAAAATGCGGTCACAAGCACGGCCATCGCTACTGAGGCTGCCACCAATTGCCACCATTTACCTAAAATCAGCTCACTTTGCGCTTCATTCAACATACTGCCCCATGACACCACCCCCACAGGTACACCAAAGCCCAAGAAGCTTAAAATCACTTCAGACTTAATAAATGCAACCACCAAGATCGACATCTGAACCAAAGCAATATGGCTTACATTAGGGAAAATATGCACGAACATCCGTCGGGTATTACTGACACCAATTGCTTTGGCTGCCAGTACATACTCGCGTGAATTATGTTTCATATATTCAGCACGAATTAAACGGAATACCCCAGTCCAACCCGTTAATCCAAGAATTAAAACAATGGAAAGAATGCCCTTTTGTTGCAGTACAGCGGCAATCGCCAACACCAACAATAGATAAGGTATCGAGGTAAAAATGTTATAAAACCAGTTTAGAACATCATCCACCCAACCACCAAAGTAACCAGCGATTGCCCCTAAGAATGTGCCGATTACCACGGCCAATAATGCCGAGATCAAGCCCACAATAATTGACGTTTCTGCACCTTTAATGGTTTTGAGTACAACATCCTGTCCCCATTTATCCGCACCGAAAGGCAAGGTTTGTTTGAGTTCACTTTGCTGATCAAGTAAATGCCCACCCAATTGCTGATCAATGGCTTTCATATCTTCTGCAAGCGGATCTTGAATACCGTAGTAGTCAATCGCGCCACCTGAAGCTTGTTCTGTTGCAATTTCAGTATTTAACTCTTTGATCACATCTTTTAAAGGATCAACAGGATTTTCAGGTAAGGCCTCTACAGTTGCGGCTTTCTTTGCAGAATCTTGTGTATTTTGATCTGCCCCGATAAATGTAGGTGGCGCATAACTCACGGCTACTTCTTTATTCCAATTTGATGCAATCACACCCGTCATGGAGAGTACCAATATAATGAAATAACACAGCAACACCAATAACGACAGCATAGCGATACGATCTGCTTTTAAACGTCGCATTGCCAATCGCCATAAACCGGGAGAAGTCTGTTGTTCTTGGGCGTCTACTTTTTTCGATAAAATTCCGAGCATCATCCCACCTACTTCAACTGTACGCGTGGATCAACCACTTTATATATCAAATCAGCGATCAGGTTAAAAATCATGGTCGCAGCGGCAACATAGACCGTGATTGCTTTAATCACTGGAAAGTCGCTTCGTTCTACTGCAATAATGACTTCTCGCCCAATCCCCGGAATACCAAAAAATCGCTCAATTAAAAATGCCCCAATCAACAATGCTGGCAGGCTCGACATCACGTCAGTAATAATCGGAATAGATGCATTACGCAGTACATGTACGCCTAAGATACGTCCCTCACCCACTCCTTTTGCCCGTGCAGTACGGACATAGTCCTGATTGACTTCATCCAAGACAAAGCTACGATATAGACGTAAAGTCGGTGCAATACTCACCACCAACATGATTAAGATTGGCAATAGTGCGTATTGCAATAGATTTTCACTGAGACTATCGCTCCAACCTTGTACAGGGAACCATCCCAGTTTATAGGCAAGACCGTACTGAAATACGATGATATAGACCAAAATACTGATCGACATCCCAATGGTACATAACAACATCACCATACGATCCGTCAATGAACCACGTACCGAAGCAACAGCCAAAGCCAGAATGATTGAAATCACGGTTTGTAAAATTGTCAGTGGAATAATGATGGTCAGCGATGGACCTAAACGGGTCAGGATAATGTTTGAAACTGATTCCCCGGTACTCCAGCTATTGCCATAATCAAAAGTCAGGATTTGCTTAATAAAAATCCACAATTGAACATAATATGGTTGATCTACCCCAAGTTGCTGACGAATATTTTCAATCTGTTCAGGGTTTGCCATTTTTCCAGCAAGGATATAAGCAGGATCTCCGCCCACCCAGTTAAATAGAAAGAAAATCAGCAATACGACTCCCAACATGGTGGGAATCATTTGCCATATACGGCGCGTGATATATGCCAGCATAGTTCTAATTCCTTTTAATCACGTTGACCGGTAATTTCTTGAAAGAATGCCTTGTTATCCGGTTCTCTGCCCAAGAAATCAACCACCAGCTGCTCTGCTTTCTTCTGTCCACCTTGTGACAAAATTGCTTTACGATAACGTGCTCCAACCTCTGGATTATTTAAGTTATCGCCAAAAGCAGAAAGCATGTCTAAGGCCATCACTTCTGACCACATATAGCCATAATAGCCAACTTGGTATCCGCCCATAATATGACCAAATTGTCCTGGGAATTCTGTGGTTGGTACATACCCTAAGGCGGTTTGGTTTTCGAGTTTTTTCCATACATCTAAAGGCTGGGTTTTTAAAGCATCTGCGGTATGCAATGCCATATCATATTGTGCGTATAAGGTTTGACGAGAATAGAACAAGCCACGACCGTAGTTTTTCACGGCTTTTAATTTACCAATCAATTCATCATCGACACGTGGACAGGCTGGTTTGCAATAATCGGCTAAAGTCGACAGCGTTTCTTTACGACGTGCCCATTCTTCATACATCTGTGACGGTGCTTCAACAAAATCTCGCTCGACTGAAGTACCAGATTGCGAGGCATAACGGGTGTTTGACAAAATTCCATGTAAGGCATGTCCAAACTCATGCACAAAGGTTTCCAGTTCATCACTGTTTAAACCTTTACGGTTAAAGTTGGTGACTAAGGCTGAAATCGGTTTACGCTGGGTCAGGGTACTGCCACCCTTAACGCCCCACACCGCTGCATGACCATACTTTCCTTCACGTGGAAATTTATCGATATATAAACCACCTAAAAGCTGACCTGTTTTCTGATCTGTGACATCGTAATATTCAACTTCATCTTGCCAGACATCAACTTTGGCAGGCTTAAATTCAATCCCATATAGATTTGATGAAATTGCAAATAACCAATCTTGTGATGCTTGGGTCGGGAAATATTCACGCATTTTTTCTTGGTCAATTTTGTACTTTTCTTGACGTAATTTTTCGCTCCAATAGCCCTCACTCCAACGGTTAATTTCCGCTTTTTCTACTGGAATATTTAAGGTCTTGGCTTTAAATTCACGCAGTGTTTGCACTTCTTTTTTCTCTAATGGCGCAACCGTACTATGTACCTCATTGAGGAATTTATTGACCGTTTCAGGATTCTTGGCCATACGGTTTTTCAATGCCCAATCGGCATAACTGGCTTTACCGAATAATTGTGCAAGTTCATGCCGTAAATCAATCGCTTGTTTAAGCAACACTAAATTCTTTTCAGTACCACGGCGGGTATAAGCAATTTGATAACGTTTACGCGCATCATCACTGTCTGCCAATTCCATAAAAGGACGGTATTCTGGGTAGTCAAAGCCCAATAGGTAATTGCCTTTTTCATTTTTCTTTAGATTGGCAATATAGCTTTCTGGTAAGCCTTTTAATTCGGCTGGGGTAAATTCTAATTTTTCAGGATTGTCTCGAATGTTGCGGGCATATTCTTGTTGAATCTTGGTCAACTCATCTAAAATCACTTTTAAACGTGCTTGTTTTTCTGCGGGAAGTTGTACCCCTGTATCTTCAAAACCATCTAAAATATCTTGGCGATATTTACGGTCAATCTCATCACTGGCTTTGGTTTTTTTAATTTGTTGATAAAGTTTCCCGTCTTGGTACACTTCAGTTTGGAACTGACTGATTTTAACTTCGCAATCTTCTGCGGCTTTACGTAAATCTGCGCTTGGGTCAACATTACTGGCTAAATTAATTGGCCCATAAAAATCTTCAAACTCTGCAAAAATTTGATCCCACTTTGCCAATACTGCTCCAGCAGGCGCATTATTTTTGAGTTTAACTTTGGCAAATTCAGCCAACTTGGTTTTAACGTCTGCAATTTTTGCATCACATTGGGCAGGGATATCTTTGGCCTGAAACTTGGGTAAAGTACTGCGTTCAGTTTCTGCAAAGGCCCATTGCCCCATACCCATTGACAACATACAGAGTGTGGTTAATTTAAATCGCTTCATTTTCATTTTCTCCAATCTTTCATTTATTCATTTTCAAATTTCAATCTGTTTATTTTTAAGCTTTTGATAGAGGTTATTTTTTCATATCAAAATACATCCATTCCGATGGAATAATCGGATGCTTTTTAAAGCCGATGACACGTGGTTGCGCCAAAGCATTGCGATAACGCGTCGATGCCATTTGTACCGGCATATACACTTCTAATATCCGCGCCATCTTATGATATAAAGCATCACGCTCAGGACCCGGTTTCAATTTTTGGGTTTGTTCATATAAGCGATCATATTCAGGAATTTTCATGCATGCACTATTGGTTGCATGGATATTCTTTCCATAAAACAGCTGCATAAAGTTATCGGCATCGGGATAGTCAGCAATCCAAGCTGATCCCTTAAACATGGTTTTGCATTGTTTTTCAGCTTTTAATCCTTCCGCAAAAGGCAAGGATTTGGTGGTCATTTTGACCTTGATATTGTCTAAAGTCTTTTTCCAAAATTCAGCACTTTGCTGACTACGTGTACTATTTCCATAAACAGTTAATTCGATCAGCAAGGGTTTGCCATTCGGCAAGGTACGCCAGCCATCGGCAGCAACCTTATAATGATAACGATCTAACAGTAAATTGGCCGCTTTGATAGAATAAGGAATACTGGTTTTATAATTTGGATCATGCCCAATCACCCCATAAGGGATGGGGAATTGTAAGCGCTGTGCATCACCCTTCATCAAAATCTTAATTTGATTATCGGGTGAAAAGGCCATGGCCATGGCACGGCGTAAAGCAATTTTTTCTTTACTTAAGCCACCAACAACAGGGTTTTGCATATTCCAGTAATAATAATCAATTGAAGGATCGGCAATACGGGAAAGTTGAATACCTTTTTTGGCAAGTTCGGGTTTAAGCTGACCGTCTTGGATGGCTTGAACACTGAGATCACCATCCAACACAAATAAATCAGTTTCATCTTTACTAAATGATAACCAGCGTGATTGTGATTCTTCCATCACTTGAATATCGACCACACCGATTTGCGGCATTTTTTTGCCTTTCATCGCATCCACAATTTTTTGATCTTCTGGCGTGGATGCTTTGAAATCCCAAACATAACCACGATAATCTGGATTGGCTTTCAGGATAATCCGTGAGCCAGGTGTCCATTTTGCCAAGACATAGGGACCTGTTCCCACAGGATGGGCCATGGCAAAGCCAGACCGATCTCGATAGTGTTCAATCACTTCTCGTGCCACTGCACCAGCTGGTTGATGTGCCAACAACATTGGGAAGTTTTGATCAACTTGTTTTAGTTTAATCACCAAGGTATAACGATCTGTGGCCTGAAGCCCTGCAACAGGCAGATCATAATTAAACTTGCCTGTTTTTTTAGCTTGCTCAAGCACTTTGTCCATGCCTAGAATTTTGTCATCAAACAACCAACTATTGGGGGAATGCAAACTTGGGTCTAACAACCGTTTATAAGAATAAACATAGTCTTGCGCGGTTAATTCACGGGCTTTGCCTTTAAATACAGGATCTTTGGCAAAATAAATTCCTTTTTGAATTTTAAAGGTATAGGTTAAACCATCAGCACTGACTTCAGGCAGGCTCACCGCGGTACGGGGTACTAATTTGGCGGGTGTTGCTAAATAATCGTAGGTATATAAGCCTTCAAATATTGAATTATGCACATGCGCAGAATAAAGATCTTGTGTGCCTGCTGGATCAAAACCCGTTTCTGCAACGGGGAAAACATAACGTAAAACTTTATTTGGATCCGCTGGGCTTTTGGCAAATACATTCATCGTGCCTGTCAGGAGCATACCGCCCAAGAATGCACTGACCCCAATCTGCTTTAACTTTTGCTTTAAATCATCCTTCATCATTTTATTCAACTTCATCTGGTTATTTTTTAACTGGCTGAACATCAAGGTATTGCCAAACGGTATTGATCATTGGATGTGCTTTATAGCCTTGAACTTGTGGTTGCAACAGCCAATTGCGAATACGGGTACTATGAATAATCCAAGGGTTATCTGCCTCTATCTGCCGACTGATTTTTTCATAAAATGGCGTTCGTTGTTGTGGCGGTAAAGTTAACGCTTGCTGATACAGTGCATCATAAGCTTTGGATTGATAGCAACTTAAATTTCCTTTGCCTGAGTTTGGACCATAAAGCAATTGGGCAAAATTTTCTCCTTCAGGAAAATCAGCAATCCATGCCCCACCCCAAATCATATGTTTACACTGCATGGCCTCTTTTAAATTATCGGCAAAATTACTGACCTTAAATTCAACACGCACCCCAATAGCATCTAAGTTTTTCTTCCATAACTCAGAATGAATGACTGAGCTTGAGCTATTTTCAGTATTATATTTCAGCGTAAACGGCTTCCCGCTGGGTAAAGTTCGATAACCATCTTTGCCTTTTTTATAACCAAATCGATCCAGTAATTTATTGGCCAATAACGGATTATAGGCAATACTACTTCTATATTGAGCATTGTGCCCTTGCACCCCATCTGGCACCAACATTTCAGCTCTAACCGCTTGACCTTTATAAAGTTGCTTAATCGCTTCCTGTTGGTTATATGCTAGTGTAATGGCTCGACGTAGTGCTATTTTGTCTAGACTATACCCCCCCACAATCGGATCTTTCATATTGAACATGGTATAGGTGATTTCAGGGTCTTTATTGGGAAAATGTTGAATGCCCTGTTGTTTAAGTTCTGCTTTTAATTGTGTACCGTTTAAAGCCTGTGGAACCGCATTTGAGGTTAATTTGTCAAAATCCAATTGGCCTGACTTAAACGCCAACCACCTTGACTGTTCTTCCTCAATAATACTCACGACAACCTTACCGACTTGAGGCATTTTTTTACCCGACATCTCTTTGACAAGTTGGTTATCCCATGCCGTTCCTGTCGATTTATAATTCCAAATAAAGCCACGATAGTCAGGATTTGCCACCAGCTCAATTTTACTGCGTGGTACGTATTTACTCAGCTGATAAGCGCCTGTACCTACAGGATGCTGCCCGATACGATCACCATAAAACTCAACAACTTCACGCGCTGTTCCGCTAAAAGTGACATAGGCCAAAATATAAGGAAAATTATAATCTGCACGGGTTAAGGTAAATTGTAGGGTGTATTTGTCTAAAGCTTTAAGCCCTGAAATGGGCGCATCATAATTAAACTTGCCTGTCTTTTTCGCATTGGCGACCACTTGCTCTAAGCCTTGGATTTTGCCATCAATAAAAGAATAGGTAGGCGAATGATTTTTCGGATCACTCACACGTTGAATCGAATAAATATAATCTTGGGCAGTCAATTCACGTCGTTTGCCTTTGAACGCAGGATCATCGGTAAAATAAATGCCAGGCTGAATTTTAAAAGTATAGACCTTGCCCTCTTGTTCTATTTTTGGCAATGCTTGTGCCGTATTGGGTACCAATACCACGGGACGAGCCAGATAATCATATTTGAGTAAGGGTTCAAATATCGCCTCTGCAATATTTCCACTGTAGAAATTATAGGTTTTCACCATATCAAAACCATCATCTGGTGCTTCAAAAGCCAAATTCAGGATTTTATTCGGTTGTGCAGGCGTTTTCGCAATCGCCATTTCCCCACAACCCATTGCACCGACCAACAACGCAAATTGTAAAAGCTTGGATTCCAAATTCACACCTATGTATTTTTATTCATCAAATTATTTAAACAGAATACTGGCAGCACCATCATCCTGTCGATTGCTGCTTTGGTGCCGAACCAGAACGTTAAATTAACAATAGTGAAAAATTGAACGATATAACAGTATTAAATACAAAGCGAATATCATGCCACTACACTTACCCCTTCTAAATTTTGTTTATTTTTACCGTAATAAAATTGCATTTAT
>NZ_WJYH01000060.1:0-22892 GCF_009668065.1 Acinetobacter sp. RIT698 | reverse complement strand
AGCTTAAGTACAGGTCTTACTAATACTGGCTTTGGCTTAAAAGCAGCAGATGGTAATACGGTTAACAAGAAGTTAGGCGAAGCAGTTGAAGTTGTCGGTGCAGACAGCAACATCACTACGAAGGTTGCAAATGGTCAAGTTGCGATTGAGTTAAATAAAAACCTCAATAACTTAACTGGTATTACAGTGAACGATGGAACTGATGGTACAAATGGTTCTACAGTGATCGGTAAAGATGGCATCTCAGTTAAAGATGGTTCAGGCAATACTATTACAGGTGTAGATAACACAGCATTGACAGTTAAAGATGGTAGTGGCAACACAGAAACTAGCATCAACAAAGCGATCAATACTCTGAATGCATCGCAAGGTGAGACTGATAAGTTTGCAGTGAAGTACGACAAGAATGCTGATGGTAGTGCAAACTATGACAGCGTAACTCTTGCAGGTACAGCTGGAACCACAATCAGCAACGTTAAAGCGGGTGCTATTAACTCTACATCAACAGATGCAATCAACGGTAGCCAATTACACGGTGTTGCAGATAGCGTTAAAAATGTGATTGGTGGATCAACCACAATTGATGCAACGACAGGTGCAATCACCACCAATAACATTGGTGGTACAGGTTCCAACACAATTGACGGTGCAATCAATAGCGTTAAAGATTCAGCAACCAAAGCGAAGAGCACAGTTACAGCAGGAGACAATGTTGTAGTAACTGCTGGTACCAATGCAGATGGTTCAAGTAACTATCAAGTTGCGACAGCGAAAGACGTAAACTTCGACAAAGTGACTGTAGGTAATGTTGTTGTTAATAAGACAAGTGACACAATTGAAGGATTGAGTAATAAAGATATTACTGCTGGTGATTTTGCAACTAAAGGTAGAGCTGCGA
Source organism: Acinetobacter sp. RIT698 (assembly GCF_009668065.1). Taxonomy (NCBI): domain Bacteria; kingdom Pseudomonadati; phylum Pseudomonadota; class Gammaproteobacteria; order Moraxellales; family Moraxellaceae; genus Acinetobacter; species Acinetobacter sp. RIT698. Next base: position 21,994 of record NZ_WJYH01000060.1, on the reverse strand, counting down.
CTGAAGAACAATTGAAGCAAGCTGTCACGAAAAATATCACTGAAGTTGTGGATGGTAATGGCAACAAAGTGAATATTATTGACCAAGTTGTAAATACAAAACCTGACAATAAGAACCAAGATTCATTGTTCTTAACCTATGATAAGCAAGGTCAGGAGACCACAGATCGCTTGACGATTGGTCAAACAGTACAGAAGATGAATACAGATGGTATTAAGTTCTTCCATACCAATGCCGATATGTCGAAAGGTGATTTGGGAACAACCAATGACTCAAGTGCGGGTGGTTTAAACTCTACAGCGATTGGTGTAAATGCAATTGTGGCAACGGGTGCAGACAGTGCTGTTGCATTAGGTCACAATACAAAAGCTGAGGGCAAACAATCGATTGCAATTGGTCAAGGTGCTGAGGCACTAGGTACACAATCAATCAGTATTGGTACGGGCAACAAAGTGAAAGGTAACCATTCTGGTGCGATTGGTGACCCGACTATTGTTGATGGTGCGAACAGTTATTCTGTGGGTAATAATAACCAAGTGCTTACAGATGATACTTTTGTACTTGGAAACAATGTGACCAAAACAGTTGCAGGTTCAGTCGTGTTAGGTAATGGCTCAGCAGCGACGACTGGTGCAGGTGTTGCGGGTTATGCGTTGTCAGCTGCAACAAGTGCAGACAAAACAGCGATTAGCAATACAACATCAACAACTGGTGTGGTAGCAGTTGGTGATGCGGCAAGCGGCATTTATCGTCAAATTACTGGTGTTGCTGCGGGTAGCGCAGATGCTGATGCTGTAAACGTAGCGCAGTTAAAGGCTGTTGGTAACCAAGTTGTTACCACTCAAAACGCACTTGTAAATGGTTTGGGTGGTAATGCGAAGGTCAATGCTGACGGCACCATTACTGGACCAACTTATAATGTTGCGCAAGGTAATCAGTCGAATGTTGGTGATGCATTAACAGCATTGGATAAAGCTATTGGTTCTGCAGCAACAACATCTAAAACGACTGTTTCTAATGGTCAGAATATTGTTGTGAATAAGAGCAAAAATGCTGATGGTTCAGACAACTATGAAGTATCAACAGCAAAAGATTTAACAGTTGATTCTGTGAAAGCAGGTGATACGGTTCTCAATAATGCTGGAATCTCAATTGGTAATAATGCGGTTGTGATAAACAACACAGGATTAAGCATTGCCGGTGGACCAAGTGTAACGGTGGCAGGTATTAATGCCGGTAATAAAACAATTACCAATGTGGCAAATGCTGTAAATGCTACAGATGCAGTTAATAAAGGGCAGTTAGATAGCGCAATTGGTAATGTGAATAATACTGTGAATGAGCTTGCCAATAATGCTGTTAAATATGACGATGCATCAAAAGACAAGATCACACTCGGTGGTGGGGCAAATGGCACAACTCTTACCAATGTAAAAGATGGTACAGTTAGTCAAAGTTCGAAAGATGCTGTAAATGGCGGTCAATTGTGGAATGTTCAGCAACAGGTTGATCAAAACTCAACTGATATTAGCAATATCAAAAATGATATTAACAATGGTAGTGTCGGCTTAGTTCAACAAGCAGGTAAGGATGCAACAGTTACAGTTGCGAAAGATACTGGTGGTACCAGTGTGAGTGTGGCGGGTAAAGATGGTAACCGTGTTGTGACAGGTGTTAAAGATGGGGCAGTGAATGCAACATCAAAAGATGCAGTCAACGGTAGCCAATTGAATACCACCAACCAAGCAGTTGTGAATTATCTTGGTGGCGGTGCAGGCTATGACAATATTACGGGTAGCTTCACTGCACCTACTTACAATGTAGGTGACTCTAAGTATAACAATGTCGGTGGTGCAATCGATGCATTGAACCAAGCGGATCAAGCATTGAATAGCAAAATTGACAATGTCAGCAACAAGTTAGACAACGCTTTCCGTATTACCAATAACCGGATTGATGATGTTGAGAAAAAAGCCAATGCGGGTATTGCAGCAGCAATGGCACTTGAATCAGCACCATATATTCCAGGTAAGTATACCTATGCTGCAGGTGCGGCATACCATGGTGGTGAGAATGCGGTAGGTGTGACCTTACGTAAAACTGCAGACAATGGACGTTGGTCGATTACAGGTGGTGTTGCGGCAGCATCTCAAGGCGACCCAAGTGTTCGTATTGGTATCAGTGGTGTAATTGACTAATCACGAGACGAGGAAGATCGAACGGTCTTCCTTTTTCTTCGCAAATTTTTAAGAGAGAAAAAATGAAAGCATTTAACAAAAAAATTATGTTCAGTGTATTCAGTGGTCTTGTGATGTCATTGAGTCATGCTGCTGAAGTTGAAACATCAAATACCCAAGAAATTCATTTTCCTGAAGTGAAAGACAGTTATTTAAAGCAAGTGAATCGTTATGAATATGATGACGTGGCACGTTTAGATAAAGGTTTAAGCAAAGATCAGATTCGCCATGTTTTGGGGAATCCACAATTTTCTGAAGGCCTTTTTGCTGTTAAAACTTGGAACTACGTATTGGATGTTCGAGAGCCGAGCTCAAATCAATATAAACGTTGCCAGTTGCGCATAGACTTTGATAAGCACTACCGTTCAGAAAATCTATATTGGAAAGGTGAACAGTGCCAAGGTCTGATGGCTTGGGGCATCAATAACCAATCCGCGACAGAACAAACGGCTCTATCCCCTACAGGCCAATCAGCCAGTGTTTTATTCTATTTTGATCATTCAGATAAAAGCGGGGTAAAAAATCCTGAAGTGATTAGCAAAATTGCCGATCAAATTAAGCAAGCTGATGGGAACAGTAAGATTTTTGTTGCAGGTTATACTGACCGTTTAGGTTCTTTCCCGTATAACCAACGTTTATCAGCAGCGAGAGCCAATACCGTTGTAGATTTGTTGAAACAACAGGGAATTCCTGCTGATCAAATTCAATTCTCAGCAGAAAATAAAACTGACGTGTATCAGAAATGCAATGGAATGAACAAAAAAATTCAATTGGTCGAATGTTTAGCACCTAATCGCCGAGTAAACATCACTTGGTAAAACTGAATGCATAATCAAATGAATTCAGTTTGAAAGAAGGTGCTTATTCTTCACATAGGTTGAGTTTTATTGCATGCAAACGCCCGATGAATTTCATCGGGCGTTTTAAATTGTTCACAGTTATGGCTTATACAATGATGATTTGTTTTGAAATAAATCATAAACAACCAGATGTGATCGATTGCCAAGTTGACTAATCCAGAAACATCAACAACACACTTTTTAAAGAAAGTGTTTAATCAAATTTTTTGATGAAACGCTTTAAAAAGAATAAACCTATTCATTTAACTTAGCTCTAAAATCTAATTTGAATGTATTGAGATAAAAATGATGAAGAAGATAGTATTAGCGTTGCTTGGGTTTGGATTTGCTATACAAACACAAGCCTTTGATAAAACTCAGGTGAATTTGACCAAGGATTTTTGGGGGAACTTGGACAGTGTATAATGCGAAGGCCCAATATACCGAAAGCTATTAATTTACTCAGCATGACCAATTTACCTACACCACAAAGCAAAAGCGAATGACAGGTGATTTTGCAATATTAAGAAATGAAAATGCTCAGGCTTTGGATGTTTTAGCCATGAAAGTTAAGTTAGACAACAAAAAAGCCGGTTGTGGTGGTGCGCCTGTGGATTATAGTAATACTGATATCCGGTTAAGTTTAAAATGGATATCTGCCAAAACAGCGGAGCTTTGTACAGACCGTGAAGGCAAACAATGTACAGGCTTATATTTGATTAAACAGAAATAATCTGTGCAAAAATGAATGAACGGGCTTCTTTTTGAAGCCTTTTATAAAATAAAATTTAGTGAATTTTGTTAAATGATAAATATTTTTTATTAAAAAATAAAAAATTATTCATAGAAGTTTTGTATTTTATCCAACACGATAGCGTTATATTAAATTCTAATGTTTTATTTATCTATAAAGCTTGTTGGAATATCAATAGACACGTCTTGTTTAAAAAAAGATCATGCTCAAGATCATTGGTTATATGCTAAGTTATAGTATGATGTGTTCATATTTCGACTGATTTATTGCTATATCAGTTTTATTTAGCCAGAGTGAATTGATATTCATTTCAAGCTCAAACAATGTTGGAAATACAAATGCCTGACTATCGTTCAAAAACATCGACACATGGAAGAAATATGGCTGGTGCACGTGGCTTATGGCGTGCAACAGGAATGAAAGATGAAGATTTTGGTAAACCGATTATTGCGGTAGTCAACTCATTTACTCAGTTTGTCCCTGGTCATGTGCATTTAAAAGACTTAGGTCAGCTGGTTGCTGAACAGATTCAAGCAGCGGGTGGTGTGGCAAAAGAATTCAATACGATTGCAGTCGATGATGGTATTGCAATGGGGCATGACGGCATGCTGTATTCATTGCCTTCGCGTGATTTGATTGCAGATTCTGTTGAATACATGGTCAATGCGCATTGTGCAGATGCCATGGTGTGTATTTCTAACTGTGACAAAATCACACCAGGAATGTTAATGGCGGCAATGCGTCTGAACATTCCTGTGGTATTTGTGTCTGGCGGCCCAATGGAAGCGGGTAAAGTTAAAATCCGTGGTACAGAACATGCGATTGATCTCGTTGATGCAATGGTGGTTGCTGCTGATGATAGTTTTACCGATGAAGAAGTAAAACAATACGAGCGTTCAGCTTGCCCAACTTGTGGTTCATGTTCAGGTATGTTTACAGCCAACTCAATGAACTGTTTGACAGAAGCCCTTGGTTTATCTTTACCGGGTAATGGTTCAACTTTAGCAACCCATGCAAATCGTCAAAAATTATTTGAAAAAGCCGGTCAATTGATTGTTAAGTTGGCAAAGCGCCATTATGAACAAGATGACTACACCATATTACCGCGTTCAATTGCGACCAAAGCATCTTATGAAAATGCGATGACGCTAGATATTGCAATGGGTGGTTCAACCAATACCGTATTGCATTTATTGGCTGCGGCACATGAAGCAGGTGTTGATTTTACCATGGACGATATTGATCGTTTATCGCGTAAAGTGCCTGTGTTGTGTAAAGTTGCGCCTGCAAAACAAGATGTCCATATGGAAGATGTCCATCGTGCAGGCGGTATCATGTCAATTCTAGGTGAATTGGATCGTGCAGGCCTATTGGATACATCAGTCTATACCGTACACGAAAATACGTTGAAAGATGCCTTAGATAAATGGGATATTATTCGTACCGAAGATCCAGAGGTTTACGAGTTCTTCCGTTCAGCACCAGGCGGTGTTCCGACTCAAACAGCATTTTCACAAAACCGTTATTATCAAACTTTAGATGGTAACCGTGAAAAAGGTGTGATCCGTAATGCTGAACATGCATTCTCTAAAGACGGTGGCTTGGCTGTACTGTACGGAAACATCGCTGTAGATGGTTGTATTGTAAAAACTGCGGGTGTAGATGATTCAATCCTGAAATTTAATGGTACGGCTCGTGTCTTTGAAAGCCAAGACGCTGCTGTAGATTCAATTCTTGGTCATGAAATCAAAGCTGGTGATGTGGTTGTCATCCGTTATGAAGGTCCACGCGGTGGTCCGGGTATGCAAGAAATGCTTTACCCAACCAGCTATCTAAAATCGAAAGGCTTAGGTAAAGAATGTGCTTTACTTACAGATGGTCGTTTCTCTGGTGGTTCTTCAGGTCTTTCCATTGGTCACGTATCGCCAGAAGCTGCTGAGGGCGGTGTTATTGGATTGGTTGAAGATGGTGATTTGATTGAAATCGATATTCCAAATCGTACAATTCATCTCGCTGTTGATGATGCAACCTTAGCTGCACGCCGTAAAGTTCAAGACGAAAAAGGTTGGCAGCCAGCTGAAGAACGTCCACGTAAGGTTTCAAAAGCATTAAAAGCTTATGCTATGCATACCACCAGTGCGTCGAAAGGTGCGGTGCGTGAAATCTAAGCGTTAAAATAAGATTCCCAAACAAAACAAAAGCACTCATGAATTGGGTGCTTTTTATTGCATTGACCTAACGATTTAAATTTTATCGAGTTTTGGGATATTGATCATTCAGATTCAAATTGTTATAAGTTTTGTTATGACTGGTTAGAATTAATTTTCTCAGCATCACCCGTGAATGAATGGTATGCTTGAGCGAGTTTCAATCAGATTTTCTTTTATTTTTCAGTGCTTATTTCGAGGCTCTACGCATGTCACTGTTACGCCGTTGGTTTGATCCAATCCGATCGAGTTGGTTTTACCAAAAGCCGATTCGTCAAGAGGTGTTATCTACGGAACAGGGACTGAGTATTTATCTGCGTTTAGATGATGTTTATAGTTATCTTGCTGTACAGCAACTGACCCAATTGGAAGATCTTTTAAGTGATGATTTAAAGCCACTTAAGGTGATTATTTCCAATACCGCAGCAGAACCCCCCAATGGCATGACTATAGAGGAATGGCGCAATTATAGTTTAGAAGACGCCAAAATCTTAGCCAATCAACATCGCTTTAGTTATGATGATGAAAAACCAGAACAACCAACTCAAGAAGCATTACAACAAGCGGAAACAATCCTTAGAAATACACCGCTGACCGGTCAAAATTTTCTTTATTTACTCGAAGATGTATTCCATATGCTGTGGCAACAGCAGTATGGCAAATTGCGCACTTTATTCGTGATGGCTAGTCAGCATCAAAAACCACAAAATTTTCCAGAACGTGTTTTTGGTCAAAGCCCAATTTTAGAAAGCTATTTTGAATTTGGTGGACGTAAATATCATGCAGTGGATGATTTATTACGGTTGACTCGTCGTTTAAAACAACAAAAATTATTGATTGATAACCCTATTTTTCTGATCAATCACATTGAATGGCGTGAGCATTTGATGAGTGATGCGGAAGAGCTGGCGGAAATTCAGGCCATGCATCCTGAACTTGATTTATATATTGCCTTAGAAGACCCAATCAGTTGGTTATTATTGGCATATATCAAAGAAGAACTCGCAAATTATTATAATATTCAATTGAACCTATTCCCACTGAGTTATCACGGTCGGGACTTTTTTGATTGGAGTTTGGCGACCCGTCTTTCCAAGCGTTCAGAAGTGAAATTTACCCCGTTCTGTCGTCCGACTGCTGAAAGTACCTTAAATATGGCAAAGCTTTATTACAGCGTACCAGAAGAGCAACGTGTAGATGTGATGTATGACATTTTACAAGCGGTTTGGACCAAAGGGCGTGATTTATCATTCAAGCCGCATTTACAGCAAATGCAACATGATTTAGGGATTGAAAATCTAACCGATACTGATGTTGAAGCTTTATTAGCAGCCAATGATCAGCAATGTGCAGAGAAGCATCAGCCTGATTTTCCTGTTTTAGAATTGCGTATTGAAGGAAAGCGTTACGTTTTTAATAGCCTATATCGGGTTTGGATGATTGAAAGTATTTTTAGTAATGTGTTAGAACAGAAGTATAAAGCCGAGAATGAGTTGGAACGCGCTCAACATCATATAGAAGCACAGGATGCAGAAAAAACAGATGATTAAAAAAGAGAAATGTGAATCATTAGAACAAGTACGTGATCGAATCGATCAGTTGGATCAGGAACTGATTGAGCTGATTGCAACCCGCCAATTTTATGTTGATCAAGCTGTCCGATTTAAACGTAATGTAGACGACGTACAGTCTCCAGAGCGTGTACAACAAGTAATTAATAAAGTACGTCAGAAAGCCATAGATGTTGGTACCAACCCTGATTTGGTGGAAATGCTTTATCGGGAAATGATTCAGCACTTTATCCAAAGAGAATTAAAAGAAATCCGTCCATAACGGTGATGTGATTTCAATTTCACCCATAAAAATATTTATTTTAGAGAACGGTATGAAAAAAATTATTTTAATCTGCATTACAACAATGTTGAGTCAGTATGCACTTGCAGAAAATTGGAAATTTATTGTCAAAGATGAGGATGGTAGTTTTTATCTAGACACCGATCGTATTGTGAAAAAAGACAAAACGGTTAATTATTGGGCTAAGTTTGTTGCTGATGCAGACAGTGAAGAACTGGATATGAAAAAAGGTGACTATACACTTTCTCATAATTTAGACCAATGTGCTGATCGTACGACAAATATCACTTTGGTTGAAGATTATAAAAAAAATGGTCAATTGATCAATAGCGATCCGCAAGATTCAGATCCAAGTGATATTGATGATGATGAAATTAATCTGGCATTTTTTAAAGTCGTGTGTAAATAGTTTCTAAATTGTTATTTATTTCAATACTTAAAGCATAATCAGCTTTAACGCAATTCAGTCTAAGCTGCTTAAAATCCCTTTTATATAAAAGGGATTTTTTTATTGATCACTGTTAATTTATGGTCATCATACTATTTTGATTTAAGGCATTAGAATTTTTAAATCAGCCCTTTATATGCCCCATTCCAATTCTGCATTTGTGATTTTATTGATGACAGATTGATATTCAAATTTTTTACATGCACACCATAATTGGATAAAATCTGAACCAAAATATTGTTTAAAGACTGTATGTTTTTCAAATAATTGCAGTGCTTCAAGCTGATGAGAGGGTAAGAAATGCTGTGAGTTGATCACTTTTACTTGTTGGATTGATTGAGGTAAATCCAGTGATGCATGTAAGCCATGCAGTACACCTGTCAGAATGGTTGCAACACACAAATAAGGGTTGACGTCTGCACCCGCAACACGATATTCCAAGCGTTGATTGTCCTGATCTGAACAGGGGATGCGAATGGCAACATTGCGATTATTGAAGCCCCAATTGGCTTCGAGTGGAACATGATTGCCAAGTTGAAATCTGCGAAATGCGTTAATATTGGGTGCTAAAATAGCCATGGATGCGGGCATTAAGTCAAGTAAACCTGCAATCACTTTGTGCATGATGGGGTTTGGATTTTTTAACTGATCTATTTTAAAAAGATTGTCTTGCCATTGGTTGCGTATGCTCATATGAAAGTGCATGCCACTGCCTGCTTTCGCCATATTTGGTTTCGCCATAAAACTGGCTTTTAAACCATGTTGCATCGCAATTTGACGAATCATTCGTTTAATACTCATGATGTCATCACACAGTTTTAAAATGTTGTCACTGTGCTGAATATTCAATTCAAATTGTCCAGAAGCACTTTCAGCTACAACACCTGTTAAATCAATATCTTGTCGTTTTGCTTCTAATTCAATTTGTTGAATGACAGTTTGAAAATTATGCGGAGTATCGACATCGAAACATTGGGTAGAAAGCGGATCAGGTTGGGGAGAAAACGGGGCATCTTGGATATTTTTAGACAAATAAAACTCGATTTCACCGGCCATCATTGGAAAATAGTGCATCTGATGCAGTGTCAATAAAATTCTTTTTAATATATTGCGAGGCTCAATCACACAATCTGAACCATCATCGGATTTCATGGTTAATAGCAGCTGGGCATGCTGATGGGGTTGATCTGCACAAGGCTTTAGACTGCCCAAGACGGGCATACATAAGCGATCGGGTTCCCCAATATATTTTCCCAGCCCACTTTCTTCAACCACTTGACCATCCAAGCTCATCGCATAAATAGACAACGGAAAATAACAGCCTTTCTGCAATTGGTGGAGGGCATTTACTTCAATACGCTTACCACGAAGATGACCATTGAGATCATGTAAGCAGATATCAATAAACTGGGTCTCTGGATAATCTTCTAAATATTGTTGAATTTCTTTGTTGAAATCATGCATGCCCTGATTTTCTAAGATCAGTGCTGTGGGGAATATTTTTGTAGAACTGGCAAGCGACATATTCATTGTGAATAGATCCAAATGAGGTAAAAAAATTATAGAAAGCTTGCTTACTTGAGTAACGTAAAATGATCGTAAATTCTTTTCTTAGACGCTTAACCAAAACACTCAACATCAAGCCTCAATTATTGCTTGAGGCTCTATCCTAAAAACAGTGATATTTCAAAGCAAAGCTTTGGCGTAGCATTGCCTCAGAATATTGAGGTAAAACGGACATGATGGGATTTGTAATTGGTGTATTTGCAATTGCAGGCATGATTAAAGGCACAATTGGTCTCGGCTTGCCTGCCGTTTCAATGGGACTTTTAAGCCTTGTGATTAGCCCATTCCAAGCCGCAACTTTATTGATCATTCCATCTATGGTGACCAACTTTTGGCAATTGTTTGCTGAAGGTCATGTATGGCGGTTGGTTCGCCGTTTTTATCCCTTATTATTGGGGATTATGATCGGTTCAATTTGGAGTGTTTTCCCAACTTTAGGGCACTCTAGTGGTGGTTTTCATAGTGAAGCATTACTGGGGGGAATGCTGGCATTGTATGGACTCTATGGTTTGTTTTCCAAACGTATGCCAAATCTTGCACCGCATGAAAAATGGCTTTCGCCAATCATTGGATATTTAGGCGGTGCTTTAACTGTTGCCACGGGAGTGGTGGTGATTCCTGTGGTCCCTTATTTACAATCTTTGCAGTTAAAGCGTGATGATTTGGTTCAATCTTTAGGTTTAGCATTTACCGTTTCAACACTGTGCCTTGCTGTTTTCTTACATCAAAATCCTGTTGAAGATACGCCAATTGATTATCAGTTATCTCTTATTGCTTTGGTGCCTGCACTAATAGGAATGTGGGTGGGAACAAAAATTCGTTATCGTATTCCAGATCAAAAATTTCGTAAAGTTTTCTTCTGTGGCTTGGTGATTTTTGGCTTATATTCAGTATTGCATCAATTTGGCGTGATCTAATTCGTGGACTTAAATGGCCGTTTAATCACGCTTTCCGCAAGTGTGAAGCTATGACCATATTGGGTAAACTGAAAAAATCAAAGCAGATGATAGTGATTTAGTTAGTTTTAAAAAATGAATATCAGCGTGGTGCTTAAGTCTTTAAGCTAAAATCAGTTTCGATTTTTGTGAAATTAAAAATTGGGCAAAGTGTTGATATGCTGTTGGAAGTTCATCAAAATTTTGAGCAGCCAATTGTAGTTGGCGTTTTGCCCATTCTCCAACTAGCTCAATTTGATCAAATGCATAGAGTTGATTGAGTCGCATTGCTGCCCGTTTGGGCATAATGGCAATGCCGACACCACTCGCAACCACTTGAGCGATCGCAGCAAAATTTGGCAATCTTAAACGATACTGAATTGCACAATTGAGCAATTTGGCTTGGTTTTCAATCGACTGCTGTAGAGAGTGATATTGCATTAAACCCACAAAGGCATAGTTCAGAGTATCGACCAGTCTGAGCTCTGTTCGCTGGCTTAATTCATGATTTGATGGACAAATCAGCACTAACGGATCATCTGAAAAGGCTAAAGTTTGTAATTGATGTGCATTAAAAAAGCTCGAAATTAAGCCGAGTTTTGCATTGCCTTTTTCAATGGTCTGAATAATTTCATTACTTTCAGCTTCCTGTAGATCAATCTGAATATGTGGGTTTTCAACTAAATACTGAGGAAGTAATAAGGGCAGATATTCACTTTGTGCAGATGAATTACACCACAAAGTCATCTGTGTGCTTAGACCTTTTGCGAAGGGTGACATCGCTTGTTCAAGCTGTTTACTTTGTTGTATTAGACGTAAAGCCTGTTCTGCAAAAGTTTGACCTGCAATTGTGAGTTTGACCCCAGAGGCATGGCGGGTAAAAAGGCTTGTGGCATATTGTTGTTCGAGTTTTTTAATACGTTCACTGGCTGCCTGTAGTGAAATCGACGAGCGTTCTGCGCCTTTGGTGAGGCTTCCTGTGTCCACGATATTGATAAACAGTTGCAAATCGAAGAAGTCTAGGCGCATGCGAATCATAAAGAGCTGAAATGAGATCAAAGTATAGCTGAATAATCATACAAATATGCGATATCGTGTAGATTGTTTCAGTGATGAGTAAGACGAGATTTAAATTGAAACAATGAAGGCTTGATTACGACGATATCGTACGATAGTCACTGGATATTTAAAGTGCTTGTATTGGAAAATATATGGGCTTGAAACAAAAGTAACTTGATTGATATTGATCATATGCCTGACTTGCTCAATTTTAGTCTAAAACGTAAACCATTTATGAAATATCAAAATACCCTAGAAAAGATGAAAATTCTAAGTGAGCAAAAAAAGTGAAAACGATTGGTTTATTAGGTGGAATGAGTTGGGAATCTACAGACTTGTACTATCAGCAGCTGAATAAAAGCGTTCAACAAAAATTAGGAAAATTACACTCTGCAAAAATTGTTTTAATCAGTGTTGATTTCGCTGAGATAGAAATATTACAGCGTCAAGGTTTATGGGACGATGCAGCACTGTATTTAAAAGAGAAGGCAATTCAGTTGGAGAAAGCAGGGGCAGAAGGGATCTTACTGTGTACCAATACCATGCATAAAGTTGCTTCTGCTATTGAAAGCTCGGTCTCAGTTCCATTTATTCATATCGCTGATGCAACAGCAAAAGAAGTTTTAAATCAGAATATTGGCAAAGTCGGTTTGTTAGGTACTCAATTTACCATGGAACAAGACTTCTATAAGCATCGGTTAGAAGAACAAGGCATCAATGTACTGGTGCCTAACCAAGCGCATCGACAGATGGTTCACAATATTATTTATGATGAATTGTGTTTAGGTGTGATCAAGGAAGAATCTCGTCAGAAATACATCCATATTGTTGAGCAGCTAATATTAGAGGGTGCTGAAGGCATTATTTTGGGATGTACAGAAATTTGTATGCTCATTGGAGATACTCAGTTTTCTGTTCCGCTGTTTGATACAACGTCGATCCATGTGCAAGCTGCTGTGGATTTTGCTTTGTCTTGACCTTTTTGAAGTGGGTATTTGTATCAATAAAAAAGCTCCCGAAGGAGCTTTAAATATTATATGAGCAAAGGCTTACATAATTTTCACACCTTGTTGACCCGCAGGAGTAACTTTGAAGATTTCTACTTCAAAAGTGATATTTTTACCTGCGAGTGGATGGTTGAAATCCACTTCAGTGATGTCTTCACCGACAGTTTTAACCACGCCAAATAGACTTTGTTTGGCTTTGTCTTCAAACTCAATCATGTGGCCTTCAACAGGGCGTTGTTCGAATTTTACTGTATCGAATTTTTGCACATTTTCAGAATTCCACGGACCGAAAGCATCTTCTGGTGGAAGGCTAACAGTACGACGGTCACCTGCACGAAGACCAAATAAGGCTTTTTCAAAACCTGGCAATAAACTGCCATCCCCGATCACTAAGCTTACAGGCTCTTCACGGCTACGTGTGTTATCAATTTCAACACCACTTTCGATAGCAACAGAAAAATGCAGTTCTACTTTTGAGCCATCCGCAACACGCGTTTCGTCATTGGGGTTAATCATTTGTTCAGTCATTTTGCGCTTCCGCACGTTGAATACGATGCTTTTCTAAAAAGAAGGTATCAATTAACAATAAAATCGTACCGAGAGTGATCGCACTATCGGCAATGTTGAATGCAGGAAAACTACTGCCTTGGTAATGCAAATGAATAAAATCGACCACATAACCTAATGTCACACGATCAATTAAATTCCCCAATGCGCCGCCAAGAATCAATGCGATTGCAGCAGGTAAGATCAGCGTGGTTTTTGGCATACGCATAAGCCAAAAAATAAAGATGATCGATACAACGCCTGCAAGGCCTGTGAATAAATAATGCTGCCAACCACCCGCATCAGACAAGAAGCTAAATGCTGCGCCGTAATTATGCAGTAATGTCCAATTTAAGAAGGGCAGTACAGGTACAGGTTGAGCATAAGTCAGCTCTGCACTTGCAATATTTTTTGTCCATTGGTCAATGATAATGGCAAGGACAGAAAGTCCAAGCCACATCAAATTATGCGGATAAAACTGTAATAAGCCCTTTTTATTTTGCGGATTAGGCATATTTTCTCTCTTCACCTTGACCTGTAGGAAGGTTAATAATACAACGAGAACAAAGCCCTGGATGTGCATGATGTGTATTCACATCTGGAAGGACATGCCAGCAACGTGCACATTTTTCGCCTTCAGCAGCAGAAACTTTAACACGTAGGCCTTCAAGCTCTGTTGCTTCACCTTGCTCAGCGTAGTCATAAACAATTGCTTGAGAGGTGATCAAGACAAAACGAAGCTCATCGCCCAATTGCTTCAAGACGTTTTGTAGGTCTGTATTTGCCCAAAGTTCAACTTTAGCAGACAGGTTACTACCGACTAATTTCGCATTACGCGCTGTCTCAATCTGTTTATTAACCGCAGATTTGACTTCAATTAAGGTTTGCCAATCTGCTTCAGAGATCAAGTTGGTGCTTGATGCCACTGGAATATCATACCAATGCGCTGTAAATACATATTTTTCAGTTTGCTCTGGAATCAATGGCCACGCTTCTTGTGCTGTAAAGCTCAAGATAGGGCTCATCCAACGAACAAAGGCTTGAACCAAATGATACAACGCGGTTTGAGCAGAATGACGTGCTGTTGAATCAGCTTTAGTGGTGTATTGGCGGTCTTTGATGATGTCTAAATAGAAACCACCCAAATCATTGATACAGAAACTGGTCAAAGCATTGGTGACGACATGGAAGTTCATATCTTCATAAGCTTGTTGAATGGTTTTCTGTACATCTGCTGCACGTTGTAAGATGTATTGATCCAATGCAATCAATTGGTCTACAGGTAACGCATCTGTTGATGGTTTAAAGCCGTTCAAGTTTGCCAATAAGAAACGTAAAGTATTACGAATACGACGATAGCTGTCACTTACACGGCTAAAGATTTCGTTACTTGCGGCAATTTCATAACGATAATCGCTTGATGCAACATATAAACGTAAACCATCAGCACCTAACTGCTTGATGATGTCTTCAAGTGGGATAAAGTTACCCAATGATTTTGATAATTTACGACCTTTTTCATCCACGGTAAAACCATGCGTAAGCAGGGCTTTATAAGGTGCGCGTTTATGGATCGCAATCGACGTGAGCAATGAAGACTGGAACCAACCACGATGTTGGTCAGAACCTTCAAGATATAAATCAGCAGGATCTTGCAGTTCTGCACGTTCACGCAATACTGCATAGTGCGTTGTACCTGAGTCAAACCATACATCGAGTGTGTCACGAACAGCATTGTACTGTTCAGCATCATCACCGATAAATGCTTTGGCTTCACGGTTATACCAACCATCAATGCCTTCTTTTTCGATGAGCTTCGCCACATCTTCAATGAGCTCTGCGGTACGAGGATGCAATTCATTGGTGTCTTTATGTACAAAGAATGGAATCGGCACACCCCAAGTCCGTTGACGAGAGATACACCAGTCTGGGCGGCCTTCAATCATTGACTTGATACGGTTTTTACCCCAATCAGGGACAAAGTCGATGTCATTTTCAATCGCATTTAAAGCATCTTGGCGTAACCCATTCGCATCCATGCTGATAAACCACTGTGGGGTTGCACGGAAGATGATTGGTGTTTTATGACGCCAGCAATGTGGGTAACTGTGCTTAATTGGCAGATGCGCCCAGAGTTTGCCAGCATCTGTTAATGCTTCAATAATTTTTGGATTGGCTTTATAAATGTGCTCGCCTGCAAAAAGAGGCGCAGTCGGTAAATATACACCATTACCACTTACAGGGTTTTCTACTTTTAAGTTATAGATTAAGCCAACTTTATAATCGTCCACACCATGTCCAGGTGCAGTATGCACAGCACCTGTACCACTGGTTGCGATGACATGTTCACCTAAAATTACAGGTACTTGACGATCTACAATCAATGGATGTTGTAATTGTAAGTTTTCGAGCGTCGCACCAACAAAGTCAGCCAATACTTTTGGTTGTTCAAGTTTGTAACGTTCACATGCAGATTCAACTAAATCTTTGGCTAAGATTAAGTTTTGTGTGCCACGCTCAGACTGAACTTCCACCAATTGATAGGCAATATCTGCATGTAAGGCAACTGCTTGGTTCGCGGGTAATGTCCACGGTGTCGTTGTCCAAATCACGATATCTGTTGGATTACTAACGCTGACACCAACTTTTGCAGACAAATCAGCAAGATCTACAACACCGAAACCCACATCAATTGCATCAGATTTTTTATCTTCATATTCCACTTCTGCTTCAGCAAGTGATGATCCACAATCCATACACCAGTTCACTGGTTTTAGACCAGGTTCGATATGGCCTGCTTTGGCAATTTCACCGAGCGCGCGAACAATATCTGCTTCTTGTTTGAAGTTCATGGTGAGATATGGATTATCCCAATCTCCAAACACGCCCATACGAACAAAGTCTTTTTTTTGTAATTCGACTTGGGTATATGCATATTCACGGCAGGCTTTACGGAAAGTCGATGCGTCAACTTTTACGCCAACTTTACCGATTTTTTCTTCGACTTTGAGCTCGATTGGTAGACCATGACAGTCCCAACCTGGAACATAAGGTGCGTCAAAATCATCTAAAGTGCGACTTTTAACAATAATGTCTTTTAAAACTTTATTGACGACATGACCTAAATGCAATGAACCATTTGCATATGGAGGACCGTCATGCAGAATATATTTTTTCTTGCCAATACGCGAAGCACGAATCTGCTGATAAATGTTGTCGGCATACCACTCTTCTAACCATTTTGCTTCACGTACTGCGAGATTTGCTTTCATTGCAAATTCAGTACCTGGTAGGTTTAGCGTGGCTTTATAATCCACTGCATTTTCAGAAGTTTGCTTATCGCTCATGCAAGTTGTCATCCAATATTATCAGCACCATTGCTGACGCGTTTTACAATAAAAGTTTAAGTTAAAAAGGAAATTTGGGGGTGTTTTTGCGAAACTCAAGCAAACGCTCGACATCATCATCAATTCCCGCCTGAAGCGCTTCAAGTGATGGGTAATTTAATTCACCATGTAAATAGTCGAGGAAAGTGACCCGCATTAACAGACCATACAGATTAGCAGAAACATTTGGAAAATGTACTTCTAATCGCCATTCTGGATGTTCTTGTTTGATTGCAGGGCGTGTTCCCACATGGCCCGCACCAAATAACGCATCTGTTTGATAACCAGCAACACCGATTTTATCGGGGTTCTCAGCTTTGACTTTCTGTGTCAATGAGGTGCTTTCGCAAATAACATCAACAGCATAAATACCACTTAAACAGGGTTTATGACGGCCAAGTCGAACATTGATGGTTGGAAAATTCAAAGTACGACCAATTTGATCACCATATTGCACACGACCAATCATGCTGTATGGACGACCCAATAATTTTGCTGCAAGTGATAAGTCACCCGCTTGGAGAACTTGGCGAATACGGGTTGAACTGACACGTTCGCCATTAAATTCAATGGTATTGAGATTGGTGACATCAAAACCATATTGTTTTAAAAATTCACTATTGCCTTGACGGTCTTTGCCGAAGTGAAAATCATCACCTAAGATCAAACTTTGCGCATTGAGTTTGTTTTTTAACAGGCTTGCAAAGTTTTCTGCACTTAAGCTACGGAATTGATTATCAAATTTAGCGATAGCAATATAATCGACACCCAATTCAGATAAATATTCTACTTTTTCTCTGAGTGATGAAATCCGTGGTGGTGCTTCATAACCTTTGAAAAACTCTAAAGGTTGCGGCTCAAAAATCATCACCAAGGTTTTTAAATTTTGGGCTTTAGCCACTTCTTTGAGTTGAGAAACCATCGCCTGATGTCCCAAATGGACACCATCAAAATTGCCAATCGTCACAGCGGTTTGGGGCAATTGAAAATTTGGTGCTAAGGCATTTAGACGTAACAGCTGCATGGTTTCAAAATAAGCTTAAAATTTGAAAGGACTATATATTGCCATAATCTCACAGTTTCGTCTTTGTTGTTGTGTTTTTATCCAGAAAAAAATGACTGAGAATACTTTTATATCAGTAAAATTGATTCATTTTATGAAATTAAATCAATTTTATTTATTAAAGGATGCTTTTATAATCAATTTATCTGCTGAAATGAGGATGAAGCGATGAAAAAGCCATTTTACCAACTTGAACAAACAGGTGATGTGATTCGACAGTTTACGCCAAACTGGTTCACCATGACCATGGGAACAGGGGTTGTTGCACTGATCTTGCCTGAGTTTCCGTTTGCATCTGATTTTTTATGGCAGCTGGCAACTATTTTATGGCAGTTCAACACACTACTGTTTACTGTATTTATCATACTGTATGTTCTACGCTGGCTCATCTATCCTCAAGAAGCGAAGCAGATTTTTTCCCATCCCGCAATGGCACTCTTTTTAGGTGCAATTCCAATGGGGTTGGCAACGGTACTAAATGGCTTTTTAAAATATGGCATACCTATGTATGGTGATGTTGCGTTCCAAATTGCGCAGTTGTTGTGGTACGTCGATGTAGTTTTAGCGGTGGGTATCGGGGTGCTGGTACCATTTTGTATGTTCCATAAACAAGATCATCAATTGCATACAATGACTGCAATGTGGTTATTGCCAATTGTGGCCTGTGAAGTTGCAGCAACATCAGGCGGCTTACTTTTAGCGCATATGCATGCTAGTCAACAGGCAGTGGCTATTTTATTCGCCAGTTATATGCTGTGGGGGATGTCTGTATTGCCTGCTTTTGGGATTCTCACCATTCTGATGTTACGTTTGGCTGTACATCAATTGCCGAGCAAAGAGTTGGCAATTACGAGCTGGTTAGCTTTAGGGCCAATTGGTACAGGTGCATTGGCACTGTTGGTTCTAGGTGCTCAGGCTCCTCAAGTTTTGGCATTGATTCAGTTAGAAAATTTAGGTGTGTTCTTTCAAAATGCTGGGATTGTGGCAAGTTTTATTTTGCTTGGCTTTGGTGTGTGGTGGGTTGCAATCGCAGTTCTAACCACACTCAAACATGCGGCAACCGAGCTACCATTTAATCTCGGTTGGTGGGGGCTAACTTTCCCACTGGGTGTATTTACCTTGGCAATATTGAGTTTAGGTCACCAATTGCATCTCAGTTTTATTGTAGATACAGGCTTAGCATTTGCTGCAATTTTGATGATGTTGTGGGTGATGGTGATGAGCAAAACTTTGCGGGGAATGTATCAAGGGAATTTGTTTTTTTCTCCTTGTTTAAAGACTTTTTTAGAACGTGAATAAACAGAAAACCTTGTTGGTCAGTCTATAAAATAATCATTAAGAACCCATGATAAAATCGCCCAAGCCCAATTGTCTATTGATTACAGTTGGGCTTTTTAATATTGAAATACAAAATAAATGCTATATAAGCAGTATGATGTTGGTTTGAGAAAATTTAAAAATGGATGAATGTTTCAATCAATGAGGATTCAAAAAGCATTTCAGCCCGTGCTAGAAGAGGTGATTAACGCTTTTAGTCGCAGCTTTGCCGAAGATTTACATAGTATCTATGTTTATGGCAGTGTCGCTCAAGGCATTGCAATTATCGGTCAATCAGATTTAGACCTTTGTGTTGTTTTTAAAAATAAACCTAAAAATTTAAATGAAACGATTGCTGAAATAAGCGCAAATCTTAAGGTTTTACACCCATTTCTGCCTAAAGTTGATGTCGATATTGGTTTTCTAGACGAGGTTTTAAATGAGCATTCCCTACAAAGTTGGGGAGCATGGATCAAATTCTTTTGTCAGCACATTTATGGAGAAGATTTATCTGCGCTTTTTAACGATGTTCAGATTGATCGAGATGTAATTAAGGCGATAAATAGTGGTTATGATGCAGATATACAAGGTTATTTACGTATATTAGATGCATCTGATCAAACAGCAAAAGAATTAATCAACCTTAAAAAATCTTTAATTAAACGGATAATACGACTGCTCCCTTTGACATTGAACAATATAGAAGGATGGCCAGGCAATTTAAACGATACTGTGGCACAAGCGATAGATGTATATCCTGAACAAAAAGCAGCGTTTCAATACTTGTTAAAAGAACTTGATCATCCAAATGTAGCGAGTAAGACCTCGCTCCAAGAAATAAAAAACGTTTATTTGTGGGTAGATGCTCACATTATATAAAATAAAAAAAAGCAGCCTTTTGGCTGCTTAAAATAGGTTCAATTTATAATTATGATTTATCTTTTAAGCTAAAGAACCAGTTGAGAATCAATGCTGCAAACGTTGCAGTACCAATACCACCCAAGTTGAAATCACCAAATTGAAGGGCAAAGTCACCTGTTCCTAAAATGATTGTTACTGCGGCAACCATCAAGTTTTTATTTTGAGAAAAATCGACTTTATTTTCAATCCAAATCTTCGCACCTGCAATGGTAATTAAACCAAAGACCACGATTGAAGCACCTGTTAAAATCGCCGTTGGAATGGTATGAATAACTGCGCCAAATTTAGGTGAAAACCCTAAGAAAATTGCAAAAATACCAGCAATGACAAAAACAATCGTAGAATAAACACGCGTAACGGCCATTACACCAATATTTTCACCATAGGTGGTCATACCAGGTGCGCCGACACCACCAGAAAGCGTGGTTGCAATACCATCTGCAACAAAAGCTTTACCAATTTGTGGATCTAGGTTTTCGCCAGTCATGGCACTGACTGCTTTGATATGACCCAAGTTTTCTGCCACTAAAATTAAAGCAATCGGGGCAATAATTAACATTGCATTGAGATCAAAAACAGGTGAATGGAAAGTGGGTGTACCAAACCATGCGGCTTGTTGAATAGGCGTGAAATTAATCGGTGTTCCATTTCCCATTACATTTGCAACAATGAAATAGATCAAATAAGCCAATAACAACCCAACCAAGAGCAATAAGCGTTGTAATAGCCCTTTTGTGAATACAGCAATTGAACCCATACACAGTACAGTGACCAAGGCCATCCACATATTAAAGTCATTGCCAGCGACACCTTTCACCGTAACAGGCGCAAGGTTTAAACCAATGATCATGACCACTGCACCAGTCACCACTGGTGGCATGAGTTTTTCAATCCATTTGGTCCCCGTTGCCATGACGAGCAAGCCGAACATTGCATACAACACACCACATGCCATGATCCCGCCAGCTGCAACAGCTAAATTTGCATTTGGTGTACCTGTACCTGATGCAGCATAGCCAGTAGCGGCAATTACGACCCCAATAAAGGCAAAGCTTGAACCTAGGTAACTTGGAACACGACCACCCGTAACAATAAAGAATAATATGGTACAAATCCCTGACATTAAAATGGCAAGGTTTGGGTCAAAGCCCATTAAAAAGGGTGCGAGTACAGTTGCACCAAACATGGCAAATGCGTGTTGAATCCCTAAAACGACACTTTGCGCAGGAGGTAAATACTCATTGGTACCGACAGGTCTTGCATCAATGCTGCCAGAATAAGGACGCCATTTGGGAAACCAGTTGGACATAAATTGAGCACTCAAAAAACAAATTGGACACATCATACGCTTTCTTTTCGAGAGTTTTAATCATTTTAGTCAAACTAAGCACTTGCATTTATTAGGGAAAATTGATGTTTTGTACCATTTGGTCAAATAATTAAATAATGTTAGTGCGTAAAATCAAAGTATTAAAAAAAATAGATATAAAAAAGAAGAATAATTCAGGATTTTGTAACTGCTTAAATTTTTTCCATTCAAATTGAGATTTTTTTGCAATTGTTGATGAATTAGGCATTTTATTTGTGTGAAGTTGCTTCTAAATTAATAGTTTCATTTTTCGTTAGCACTGATTCAACGTTCTTCTGTTTATATACTTTATATAATTTTGAAGTTCTTTTTCTAACTCGACAAGATTTTTATTATTAATCATATGCTTCTCATATTTTGGAATTTTCGACTTTAGAGTTCCTTCATTATTTAAAACAGTATAACTATAATTTTCTCTGTAACCTGTTAAAAATTTTGAATTGAAAAAATATAATATTGTCTCAGTTCCATATACTCCAGAATCAC